>CAIZEE010000109.1 GCA_903931835.1 uncultured Elstera sp. | reverse complement strand
TCTTTACTACGCACGTCGATCCTGTTTCGCCCCCAAAACGACACCTGAACTGGCCAGGTGCCCTGATGGTGGAGGCGCCGGGTACCGCCCCCGGGTCCGTATCGCTTATTCCACGAAGCGTTTATCGCCATAGTCGGTTGCCCGACAGCCAACAGTATAGGCACTGCCCGGCCCGTATTAAAGGGGCGGAATATGGCGGTGGCGTCGCTCTTCCATCAGGAGTGCCTGAGCGAGTACAGTCGCGCTTGCCCCTTTCTAGAGCTGTAGCAACCCATGACTTTGACGCCTGAGCAGAATGCCGAAATCGAGCTGGCGCGAGCTGAGCAGACCCCAACGTTGCGAGCAACCGTGCCGGCCTTGGAGGCGCTGCTCTATCAGGCGACACCGCTGCTCGATCACGGCTTTGTCCGCGTGATCGACTATATGGGCGATGACGCCGCCGTGGTTCAGGCCGCCCGCGTCTCCTACGGCCGCGGCACCAAGCGGGTGCAGGAAGATCGCGGGCTGATCAAATATCTGATGCGCCACCGCCACTCGACGCCGTTCGAGATGTGCGAGATCAAATACCACGTCAAGCTGCCGATTTTCGTGGCGCGGCAATGGATCCGCCACCGCACTGCCAATGTGAATGAGTACTCCGCGCGCTACTCGATCCTGGACCGGGAGTTTTATATCCCGGCACCCGAGCAGCTGGCCGCCCAATCGCTGAGCAACCGCCAGGGTCGCGGCGATGTACTGCAGGGCCAGGAAGCTGCGCAAGTGCTGGATTTGCTGCGTGAGGATGCCGATCGCTGCTACCGCAATTATGCCTGGATGCTGAACGAGGACGAAAACGGCGAGGCGGTGGACGAAGAGCGCCAGGGCCTCGCGCGCGAACTCGCCCGCATGAATTTGACGCTGAACACCTACACGCAATGGTACTGGAAGATCGATCTGCACAATCTGCTGCATTTCCTCAGCCTGCGCGCCGATGCCCACGCCCAGTACGAAATTCGCGTCTATGCCGAGGCCATGCTGGAAACGGTCAAGGCATGGGTCCCGTTGACGTATGAGGCCTTTGCCGATTACCGGCTGGGTGGGGCTCATCTGTCAGCCGCCATGCTAGCCTTGATCCGGCGGCGGCTCGCGGGCGAGACCGTCGATCAGGCGTCGAGCGGTCTGTCCAAACGCGAATGGCAGGAATTATCGGCGATACTGGACGGCCAAGTTTAGGGGTTTTTGAGATGGACGATACGGCGGAATTCGAGCGCGACAAGCGTGCCTGGGCGCAAGCTATGGCAGCCGATCCGGCCATGCGTAAACTGGCGCTGGAGACCCTGATCGCCGCCGATGAGCATAATTTCTGTTACCAATGGTCATGGCTCGGCATGCCGATCATTCAGCCGGCCGAGGACATTCTGGCGCTGCAGGAAATCATCTGGAAGGCGAAGCCCAGCCTGATTATCGAGACCGGCGTCGCGCGCGGCGGATCGGTAATCTTCTCCGCCTCGCTCCTGAAACTGCTGGGAAAAGGCCGCGTCATCGGCATCGATATCGACATCCGCCAGCATAACCGGACGCGGATCGAGGCCCATCCCTGCGCCGATCGCGTTACCCTGCTGGAAGGTTCATCGATCGATGCATCCATGCTTGATGCGGTAACCTCGCAAATCGCCCCCGACGATACGGTCATGGTCGTGCTGGATAGCAACCATACCGAGGAGCATGTGCTCGCGGAGCTGGAGCTTTACGCCAAATTGGTAACCCCCGGGCAATATCTGGTGATCGCCGACACGCTGGTCGAAATCATCCCGCCGCAGATGCACCGGCAGCGCCCCTGGGGTCCCGGCGATAACCCGATGACGGCGCTGATGCGGTTCCTCAAAACCCATCCTGAGTTCGAGATCGATCAGGAGATCGATAATAAATTGCTGCTGACGACCAACCCCAAGGGCTATTTGAAGCGCGTCAGCTAGCCGGGCTGTGCCTGCCAAAAATCGATCGCATCGTTTAGCGTCTCGTCCAAAGTGAAGCGGGGTTGGAAGCCGACCTCGTCGCGCAGCCGTTTCACATCGGCCACCATGAACGGGGGGTCGCCGGCCCGCGGCGGCCGCGCGCCAATGCCGAGCAGCTCTGGCCGCCCGGTCAACGCGCCGATCTGCCGGGCGATATCGCCAATCGACAAGCCTTGGCCGGACCCGATATTAACCGCGCCCGAGACATCGCCGGCAACCAGCCTGGCGAAGGCATAACCGGCATCTCGCACATCGAGGAAATCACGGACGAGGTCGCCCGGGCCGGTGGTCGCCCGCTGTCCGGCCAATAGCGCCCGAATCACGCTCGGCACCAGACGTTCTGGCTCCTCGTACAACCCGATCGGCGTGAACACCCGCCCCCATGCGAACGAGATGCCGCGGCTGGCTGCGAGTGACGCTGCTTGCTGCGCCACGTCGTGTTTGGCCTGGCCATAGAGGGTGGCCGGATGGCACGGCCTGTCTTCCCGCCAGGGTTCCGTATCCGATCCCGCCCAATCGTATTCGGCGCAGCTTCCGACTAATACCGCACGCCGTCCATCAACAGCGGCAAACTCAGCCAGCAGATCCAGGCTCGCGACAAGCCAATCCACATTCTGTGGCGCTGTCCAAAACCGCTTATGTCCAGTGAACCAGGCAGTATGGAGCAAATGGTCGGGCTTGACCGTCCGGATCAGCGCAGAGCGCGCCTTCGCGTCCAACAAATCGGCCTGATGCCAATTCTCGACGCCGGGCCGCATCGGTCGGCCAACCGCATGGACGTCGAACCCCAGTTCGCGCAAGGCGGCGACGGCCCAACGTCCGATGAAACCGGCCGCACCCGTCACCAACACACGACCGGGCTTTGTCTCACGCAGGGCGATCGTCAAACCTCGTCCTTTCCATCCCAAGCCTTGTCGGTATACAAGCCGTCGCAACAAGATGCCATGATGGCATATTAGATCATGCAGACGGTGACTACCCCGTGAGGCACCCCGTGAATCAAGCGTTCTGGTCGGACAAGCGCGTCCTCCTGACCGGTCATACCGGTTTCAAGGGCGCCTGGCTCACCCTGTGGCTGCAGCGCCTGGGCGCCAAGGTTACCGGCGTGTCCTTGGCCGCAGAGGAGCCCAGCCTGTTCCGCACACTCGAACCCTGGCGCGACCTAGATCACTACGAACACGATATCCGAGATGCAGACGGCCTCGCCACCATCGTGCGGGATGCCAAACCCGATATCGTTCTGCATCTGGCGGCACAGGCGCTGGTTCGCGTTGGCTATGCCGATCCGGTTGGAACCTTCGAGACCAATGTCATGGGTACCGTCAATCTGCTGGACGCCGTGCGTCGCTACCCGTCGGCCGAGGCTGTGCTGATCGTCACGACCGACAAGGTCTATCGCCCGAATGCCACGAGCGCGCATCGCGAGGATGACCCGTTGGGCGGGCTCGAGCCCTACGCCGCCTCGAAATCCTGCGCTGAGCTCGCAACCACGGCCTGGATCGCAAGCTATGCCAAGAACGGCGGCCCGGCGATCGTGACCGCCAGAGCCGGCAACGTGATCGGCGGCGGTGACTGGGCAGCCGACCGGCTGGTGCCGGATATCGTGCGCGCGTTCAGCGCCGGCCAGCCGGTTAGAATCCGCAATCCACAAGCGATCCGGCCCTGGCAATTCGTGCTGGAACCCTTGCAAGGGTATCTGATGTATGTCGAAGCGCTATGCTCAGGCGACCGGAAGCCGCCGCCCGCACTGAATTTCGGCCCCGATAAATCGGTCATGGCAAGCGTTGCCGAGGTGATAGCCGCAGCGCAGACGCTCTGGGGATCCGATCAATCCTGGATCAGCGACGAGGGCGAGCATCCGTCGGAAACCGCCATTCTAACGCTCGATTCCGATTTGGCCGGAAAAAGCCTTGGCTGGCGCGGCCATCTTGATCTGAAACAATCGCTTGGGCAGACGCTTGACTGGTATCGTCGCCACCGCGAAGCCAAAGATATGCGCGCCCTGTCGATCGAGCAGATCGAAGCCTACGCAGAGAAAAGCCGGAGAGTGTGATGGAGTGTCGTTTTTGCGGGTCGACCCATGTAGAGCCGGTCATCGATCTGGGCGCACAGCCACCCGCCAACGGGCTGCTTCCGCCAGATGCACCGTTTGGCGCCGCCACACCGGTGCCGCTCTGCGCGGTCGTGTGCACAAATTGCTGGCTGATGCAGCTTGATACCGCCGTGCCGCCCGAGACGATGTTCACGGACTATGTTTATTTCTCGTCCTTCTCCGACACGTGGATCGCCCACACGCGCGATCTTGCCGCCATGGCGATTGAGCGCTTCGCCCTGAAGCCGAGCGATCTGGTGATGGAGATCGCCAGCAATGACGGCTATCTGCTGCAGAACTTCCTCGCCGCCGGTATTCAGGTGCTGGGGATCGAACCCGCTTTCGCCACTGCCGAGACGGCGCGTGCCAAGGGCATCACGACGCAGACGCGGTTCTTTACCGAGGCCGTTGGGCGTGAATTGGCGGCAAGCGGCACCAAACCGTCCATCGTCTTCGGGCTGAACGTCTTCGCCCATGTGCCAAAGCCGCATGATTTCGTCGCCGGATTGGCAGCGTTGACGGCACCGGACGGCGTCGTGATCTTCGAGTTCCCCCATGTGCTGTCGCTCATCCGCCACTGCCAGTTCGATACGATCTATCACGAGCATTATTCCTATCTCGGCCTCGCCACCGCATCCTTCGTGCTGGGCAAACACGGGCTCGAAGTCTTCGATGTCGAACAAGTGCCAACCCACGGAGGCAGCCTGCGGCTGTTCGTCGGGCATAAAGGCCGCCGTCCGATCGGCGAAGCGGTTGCGCGCGTGGCCGCCGAGGAACGCGCCGCCGGGCTCGATAGGCTCGAGACATACGGCGCCTTGCGCAAAAGAGCGGAGGCGATTCGCAGCGATCTGACCGAATTGGTGCGCGGTGCGCGCGCTCAAGGAAAAACGGTCGTGGGATATGGCGCCGCCGCCAAGGGCATCACGCTGATCAATTATTGCGGGCTGACCCGCGACGACATCGCCCTTGTCGCCGATGCCAATAGCCATAAGCAGGGCAAGCTGCTGCCAGGCAGCCATATCCCGGTGGCGACGCCGGAAGCATTGGCCGAGGCCGATCCTGATATCGTGCTGATCCTGCCCTGGAATATCCGCGATGAGCTGATCGGCAAATTGACCGAGCGTCTTGCCCGCAAGCCAGATTTCGTCACCGCGATCCCCAAATTGGAGGTCTCGTGAAATTCGAGGCGACCAAGCTCGGCGGCGTTTTCATCGTCCGGTCTGAGCAGAGCGCCGATGACCGCGGCGTCTTCTATCGCAGCTTCTGTCAGGAGAGCTTCCTGGCCGCTGGGCTGATCCCACCGATGCTGCAATCGAGCCTGTCGATCAATCACCGCGCGAAATGCCTGCGCGGGCTGCATTACCAGCGCGAACCGGGGGCTGAGACCAAACTGGTGCGCTGCGTCGCCGGCGCTATCTGGGATGTCGCCGTCGATCTTCGGCCAGACTCGCCGACCCACCGCCAATGGGTCGGTATCGAACTCAGCGCCGCCAATGGCGCAGCACTTTACATTCCGCCCGGCTGCGCGCATGGCTTTCTGACGCTTGAGGATGGCGCCCACGTCCTTTATCAGATGGATACGGCCTATCGTCCGGATCTCGCGGCCGGCGTACGCTGGAACGACCCGGCCTTTGCGATCACGTGGCCGACCACGCCCGATGTTCTTTCACCCCGCGACAGGGACTATCCTGATTATGACCGATGAGCCCACCTTCCAGGCCGAAATCGCCTCGATGACCGCGATGATCCTGGCCGGCGGCCTCGGCACCAGGTTGCGTGAGGAAACGGAATTCAAACCCAAGCCCATGGTGCGCATCGGCACGCAGCCGATCCTGTGGCACATCATGAAGCTGTATCGCAAATTCGGCGTGCGCCGCTTCATCGTCTGTTTGGGCTATCGCGGCGACGTGATCCGCGATTATTTCCTGCGCCACCGGCTCGAACAGTCGGATTTCGAAGTCGATCTTGCGACCGGCGATATCGATATTCTGTCGCCCAATCTCTCGGATGATTGGAAGGTCGTGCTGGCGGAGACGGGGGCCGCGACATCGACCGGCGGCCGCGTCCTGCGCGCCCTTCCCTATATCAAGGGCGAGCGGTTTTTTCTGACCTATGGCGACGGGTTGTGCGACGTCGATATCGCGGCGGTCTATCGCTATCACCGCGAGGCCGGCAGGCTTGCCACGGTAACCGCCGTGCATCCGACCGCGCGGTTCGGCGAACTCGATATCGGCAATGGCCTCGCCGAAGGGTTCCTGGAGAAGCCGCAAATCCGCCAGGGCTGGATCAATGGCGGGTTTTTTGTGATGGAACGCGGTGCCCTAGCCGGCTTCAGCGGCGACGAGGTCAATCTGGAAACCGATATTCTGGAGAAGCTGTCGGCCAACCAGCAACTCGCCGCCTATCAGCATAGCGGCTTCTGGCAATGCATGGACACGTTCCGCGAAACCCAGATGCTGAACGAGATGTGGGCGAGCGGAACAGCCCCCTGGGCGTGAGGGTCAGATTCTCTCTGACAGGAAGATCGCCAGTTTCGAGCCAGCCTTGATGGCGGCTGATAGCAGCTCATAGCCCGGCAGTTCAGCCCCGCCGGCGGACACCGCCGTCTCCTTATGCTCCAACTCTTCGGCTCGAAATGTCTCGATATCGGCGCGGAGCGGCGCTTCGTCGCCGCCCAGCATCGCCGCCTGGTTGGCGTAATGCTGGTCGATCACCTCCTCCACCGCGATCGTGCAGGCCATCGCGGCACGCTCGCCAAGTAAAGCTGTCGCGGCGCCGAGCGCGAACCCCGCCACATGCCAAAGCGGCATCAGGGCGGTCGGCCGGACGCGCCGGTCGCCCAGCGTCTTGGTAAAGGCATCGAGATGGCGCTGTTCTTGTTCCGCCATATGGCTGATCGCCTGGCCCGCAGCGGAGTGTCGGCCAAGCACGGCCAATTGCCCGGCATAGATGCGCTTTGCCCCGTATTCGCCCGCGTGGTCGACGCGGATCATACGTTCGACCAGCGTCGCCGGATCGACATCGCCGGGCAGCAGGGTGGAACCGGTACGGCCAGTCGTCATGCTGATTTCCTCCAAAGCTGCAACGCTGCCTGACCACTCAAGGCCGCCAGGACGGCGGAGGCAACGACATTAAATCCCGCCATCGAGACGCCATAAAGGGTCCAGGCTGGTTGATCACAGGCGACGATCGGCGCTGCCGCCAACATGCGCCGCAAATCCTCAATCGAGGTCGGCTGCCCGCCCGCTGCTGTACACGCCTGCGGGCCCGCCCACCAATGATACTCAAACCCGGCGTGATAGAGCGCGATGCCAGCGCCGACCAGGAAGATCAAGGCCGCCAGCGCCACTGCCTGGGCACGCTGACGATCGGTCAGCGGCAACATGGCGCCGGCCAGTCCGACCACGGCGGTCGCGACATAGGGCCAGCGCTGCGCGATACACAGCTCGCACGGCACGAGCCCACCCCAATATTGTGCCGCCAAGGCGGTTCCAAGTGCGGCTAGAGAGACGAAACAAATCGTCATGGAGGAATTGAAAGTCATGGTCTTCCCAGAGATAGAATGGGCCTGAAAAAGCCCAGACGATTGGCAGCGCATAGTCGATCTGCTATCCAAACCGCTAATCATGGCTGGAGAGTGACCGATGAAGCTGAGCGCACGCAACCAGATAAAGGGCACGGTATCCGAGGTGGTCAAGGGCCAGACCACGGCGCATGTGCGCGTCGATATCGGCGGCGGGACGATCGTGACATCGTCGATCACCAACGAGGCGATCGATGATCTGGCGCTGGTCACCGGCGACAAGGTCATGGTGATTATCAAGGCCTCGGATGTGATCATCGGCAAATGAGGTTCCCGGTATCCAGGTTTGCCTTAAGCCTTATGGTCTTACTGGCGATTTGGGCCTATCCGGTCGCCGGCGATGCCACCGGTGCGCCGCAGACCCTGCTGGACGGGCTGGTCCAGCACTCGATGACGATTACGCCGGAAACACTGAAAGCCGGACCAAGCTCAACCGTTCATATCCATTACCTGACCGGCCACGGGCCGGAAGACGCCGATTTCGCTGGCATATCCCTATGGGACCTCCTGCAACAGGCGGGATTGGCCGAGGCGCTGACCGAGCGCAAAACTCGCTCCAGCCATTATCTCGTCGTCGCCGGCCATGACGGCTATCAGGTGGTCATCGCGCTGGGTGAGATCGATCCTGATTTTGAGGGCAAACGGGTGCTCATCGCGACTACGCGCAACGGCCAGCCGCTTGCGCCACGCGACGGGTTGCGCCTTGTCGTGCCGGGCGACAAGCATGGCGGCCGGGCGGTCTTCGACATCGCGCATATCGAACTGAAATAGACTGGTGTTCCCGGCGCGATTCGAACGCGCGGCCCCAGGATTAGGAATCCTGTGCTCTATCCTGCTGAGCTACGGGAACGCCGTCGCGACCCTAACCCAAGGCCGGCCTGTAACTCAAGGCCACGCGTAACTCAAGGCCCCGCTTCACTCAAGGCTGGGTTGTCCGCGACGACGCCTGATGCGCGGCTAAAGATCGGTCGCCGTGGTTAAAAAATCATCCATTTTTCATAAACCGTTCACGAAGCGGGGCGGGTTGCACCCGCGATTTGCGGCGCCAAACCGGCGTGCCGCGATCGATCGGCCTGGATCGGTGTGTTTGCCATCCAGTTTGTGGCTTTGACACAACATCCCCCGATGAAATGCGCCGGTCTCAGGCTGGCTGACCAAGATCGGCACAGCGATTGCTGAAGGCCCCTATTAGTCGCCTTGGCTTGTTGCGGTTTTGCCATACCACTGTAGCAATCCGGTTAAGCGCGACAAATAACGGGCGTTTTTGTTGGAATTTGTTTAATTACCATGGCAACTACGGAGATTAGACGGGTCTATTTAGGTGCGTCACTCTGTATAATCGAGAAGGATCGCTTATGAGTTTCCTAAAACGCTCATCAACCTCGCTGCTGCTGGGCATGGCGATCAGCCTGTCGGCAATTTCGGCTGAGGCTGCGGACATCGTTCGCACCCCCTCTTCCCGGCTCTGATTTTCCGATTTCGCAATCGGTTCTAATCCCGGCCGGCGCTGAGACCCTGATCGTCAGTGGCGCGATCGCAAAGCCGGCAAAGCCGGATGCGCCCAAGGGCTCGGCGGAATACTGGGGCGATACCGAGGCACAGTCATTCTCGGTCCTGACCCAGCTTGAAGAAGCTCTGAAGGCCAAAGGCTTTAGCCTGAACGACGTCGTCTCGATGCAGGCATTCCTGGTCGGCGACCCGGCCAAGGAAGGCAAGCTCGACTTCGCCGGCTTCATGAAGGCCTATGTCAAGTTCTTCGCCACGCCGACCAATCCCAACAAGCCCGCGCGCTACGCCTTGCAAATTGCAGCGCTCGCCGCCCCCGGCGCCTTGATCGAAATCGCCGTTACCGCCGCCAAAGTCAAATAAGCGGCAGCGGTAAGCCATTACTTCATCACACTGAAAGGACAGACCAGTGACGACAAAATTGTTGAGATCAGCGCTGATGCTGTCGACGGCATTGTATGCCGGCGCCAGCTATGGCCAAACGGCAACAACCCCGGCAAGCGGGCCAATCAGCACATCGCAAATCGCGCAGGCGACGCAGGTCGCACAGGCAGCGACGCAATCTGCCGCCGCCGATACATCTGAAATCATCGTGACGGGTACTCGCGAATCAGGCCGGTCGGCGCAGGATGCCCCGACGCCGATCGCGGTGGTCAGCGCCGAGGCACTGGCCGCAACCGGTGCGACCAACGTGTTCGACGCGTTGAAGGACCTCGATCCTTCTGTGACATCACAGGCAGTCGGCGGCGACACCTCGCAGCTCGTTCGCTCGCTCCGCCTGCGCGGTCTCAGCACGGGTCAGTTGCTGATCCTGGTCAACGGCAAGCGCCGCCATGTTTCGGCGCAGCTTAATCCCGATGCCGGCATCGACCAGGGCTCGACCCCGGTGGATATCGACTTCATTCCGATTTCGGCGGTCGATCACATTGAAATCCTGCGCGCCGGTGCCGCCGCGCAGTATGGTTCGGATGCTATCTCAGGCGTTATCAACATCATTCTGAAGCGCGATGACAGCGGCACGGAAGTGACCGTCGAGGGTGGCGCCTCCAGCCGTCGCGACGATGGCACCGCTCAATTGACCGGCAACCAGGGTGTAGCGCTGGAGGGCGGTGGGTTCATCAATCTGGCGGCCGAATACCATCACCAGGAATTCACCAACCGTTCCGGTCTTGACCAGCGCCCCGGCGCCAATCTCGTGCTGGATCGCGTGTTCGGCGGTCCGAAGACGGACGTGGAAGACGTCTCGGTCAATTTCGAGGTGCCGTTCACGCCCTCGATCACGGCCTATGGCAATGCGATTGTCGGCCATCGCGACACGGAAGCGTATGAAAACTTCCGCCGCTCAACCGTGGCGCCGCAACTGTGGCCGGGCGGCTTCTTCCCGGAAGAGGCGAGCAACGAATACGACGTCAGCTTCACCTTGGGCCTGAAGGGCAATAACCTGTTTGGTTTCCACTGGGATATCAGCACCACTTACGGCAATGACTGGTTCCAGCTCAGCACCATCAATACGGCGAACCCGAATCTGTTGACGGAAGAAAACCTGCGGCAGATCAATTTCACCGATGGTGAGAACATCTCGACGGAAATCACCAACAGCTTCGATTTGGTGCGAGATTTCAATCTCGGCCTAGCCGCACCGTTGAGCGTGGCGTTCGGTTTCGAACAGCGTACCGATGAATATGAGATCGATGCCGGTCAGCCGACATCCTATCTCCAGGGCGGTTCTCAGTCAGAGCCTGGTTTCACCAACACCGACGCCGGTCAGTCAAAGCGTAGCAGTGAAGCGGCCTATGTCGATTTTTCAACCCAGCTGCTGCCGTCTTGGCAGGTTGAAGTCGCCGGCCGCGCCGAGTATTACGACGATATCGGCGCATCGGAGACGGGCAAGTTCGCGACCCGTTATGATTTCGGCAAGTGGTTCGGCGTCCGTGGTTCAGCCGGCACCGGTTTCCACGCCCCGACCCTGGCTCAGGAGCATTTCTCGTTCACCAACGTGGGCCCAGGTTACGTCGATCTGCAGCTTCCGGTCGCCTCACCCGGCGCCATTATTCTGGGCGCGCCAGCTCTGAAGCCGGAAACCTCAACCGACTTCAGCTTCGGCTTCGTAACCGAAGCGATCCCCAGGCTGACTGCCAGCATCGACTTCTATCAGATCAGCATTTCCGATCGCATCATCGACTCTGCCTTGGTCAATGGCCAGCTCGCCGCCTCGGCCTTCGAGGCCAATGGTGGCTCGCTGCCTTCGGACGTGACGATTGCTGAGGCTTACGCGCAATATTTCACCAACGCTGGTGATACGCGCACCCGCGGCACGGATTTCAAGCTCGATTACAAGTTTGATCTCCCGCCGCAATACGGCACGTTCCGTATCTCTGCGGCCGGCAATATCAGCTACACCAAGGTAACGTCGCAGCGCGATCCGTCGCTCTTCAACGCGGGAAATATTTCCGAACTGACCACCGCCAATCCGCATAGCAAGATGACGCTGGCCGGCTTCTGGCACTACGGCGACTGGTCGGTGACACCGCGCGTTACGCGCTATGGTTCGACCGAGGAATACTCGGATCCGTCGGGTGGCACCAACTTCCAGCTCTACACGACCGACACGACCTACGTGTTCGATCTGGACCTTGGTTATCAGGTCACTGATTACCTGAAGGTCAATCTGGGATCGAACAACCTGTTCGACGCGATGCCCGCTAAGCTTACGCCGGCGCAGAGTGGCGTTCTTGCTGGCGGCCCGGGTGCGCAGATTTATCCGGGAGCAACCCCCTGGGGCCTGCTGGGTGAGTTCTCGTACCTGCGTCTGACGGCCACGTTCTAAGACAGGCACAGTCGACAATCGGGCGGGAGCAGCAATGCTCCCGCCCTTTTTATTTGCACTAGAGAGTCAGCCGAATGCCGATCCTGTTGGACCGTCTATGATTCCGATATCGCGGCATTAAGTTATATCGTGATACCCTATCGATCGAAGCGACGGTGATAGCGCGACGATCGTACAGTCGTGGTTCT
>CAIZEE010000108.1 GCA_903931835.1 uncultured Elstera sp. | reverse complement strand
CTGAAGCACCGCGCGCACCCATGGGAGAATCCAAGTGACGGCGGAGATCATTGACGGCAAAGCCTTTGCAGCCCGGCTGCGCGCAACCATCGCGACCGATGTCGCCGCACTAAAGGCCAAGACCGGCCATACTCCCGGTCTCGCCGTGGTTCTGGTCGGCGAAAACCCGGCGAGCCAGGTCTATGTCCGCAACAAGGCGGCGCAGACGCAGGAAGTCGGCATGAATTCCTATGAGCACAAGCTGCCCGAGGACACGTCCCAGGAGACGTTGCTGGCGCTGGTGCAACAGCTTAATCAGGATCCGACAGTCGATGGCATCCTCGTACAGCTGCCCCTGCCCGCGCATATCGATTCAAGCCTCGTTCTGCTGACGATCGATCCCGACAAGGATGTCGATGGCTTCCACGCAACCAATGTCGGGCGGCTTTGGACAGGCGAACGCGCGTTGGTGCCGTGTACGCCGACCGGATGTCTGCTGATGCTGAAGGACTATCTGGGCAAGCTCGATGGCAAGGAGGCCGTTGTGATCGGCCGTTCCAACATCGTCGGCAAGCCGATGGCGGCGCTGCTGCTGGCGGAAAGCTGCACGGTCACGATCGCCCATTCCAAGACGCATGATCTGGCGGCGGTCACGCGCCGCGCCGATATCGTGGTCGCGGCTGTTGGCCGGCCGGAAATGGTGCGCGGCGACTGGATCAAGCCGGGCGCCACCGTCATCGATGTCGGCATCAACCGCATCACGCTCGATACCGGCAAGGCGCGGCTGGTCGGTGACGTCAATTATGCCGAATGCGCCGAGGTAGCCGGTGCGATCACACCGGTCCCGGGCGGCGTCGGGCCGATGACGATCGCTTGCCTGCTGCTGAACACGGTCACCGCCTTCCAGATGCGCCGCAGCATCTGACCGGCAGCCCTATTTGGGCTTGATCTGGTCGGCATAGACCAACGGCTTGCCCTCATCCCACGGGTGATACTCGTTGGCGAAGCGGATTCGGTCGGCCAGGGCCGGGTGATCGAGGCGGAAGATACGCTGGAAGGTGCCCGGATCGGGCACGCCCAGCCCTTCTTCCTGAAGCTTGACGAAGGCGCTGGCGGCGGCGTGATTGTCCTGCGTGATCTCCAGCCCATAGCGATCCGCCTCGTGCTCGATATCGCGTGATATCCAGTTGAACTCGGGTCCTGCGAGCGTAAATACCATTGCGACGCAGAGGGTCAGCAGCGGCTGCGAAGCGGGATCGGCAAGCGCGGTGAAGCCAAACCGTGCATGCCATCGCCCGATCGCCCACCGGCTGATCCGGTCGGTCGCCCATAAGCCGATGACCAGAATGGCCAGGATCAGGCCGAACAGTTTCCAAACGTCGTTCATCAGATAATGTTTCGTTTCATGCCCGACGACGAACAGAATCTCCTGTTGGTCGAGCTTGTTCACCAGCGTGTCGTACAACACGATCCGCTTGCTCGGGCCCAAGCCGTTGACATAGGCGCCGAGTCGCTTGCTGTCGGTACTGGCATCACGTTCGAGGATCGTCGCATCCCCGATGCCGGACCGTGTAGCCTGGGCGGTGATCGCCGCCTCAAGCTGCTTATCGGGCAGCGGTTCGAATTTATTCATCAGCGGATCGACCCAAACGGGTAACGCCACGATGATGAACAGTAAAATCGGCGCAAGGGCGAAGATCGACCACAGCCACCAGCGTTTCGGGCTGCGCTTCAGCAGCAAATAGGGAATCCACATCACCAAACCCGTGATGATCAGGCTGACGGCAAGTTGGATCGCCGTATTGCCAGCCCATTTGCCGAGGCTCTGATTCGACAGGCCATAGGCATGCTCATGGGCGAATTCGTGCAAGTATTGCAACGGCAAGCCAATCAGGAATGCCAGCACGGCATAGACGACTGAG
>CAIZEE010000107.1 GCA_903931835.1 uncultured Elstera sp. | reverse complement strand
CTATGATCGCTTGGTCATTTTGGGTCGCTGCAGCGCCACCGAACGGGTCGCCTCTTTCCTGCTGCAAATGCTTGAGCGTTCTCGCGGCGGTTCGCGAATCGCGCTTGGCATGTCACGCACCGACATCGCGGATTATCTTGGCCTTACGACCGAGACCGTCAGCCGCACCTTCACACAGTTGCGTGCAGCCGGCGCCATCAAGCTGCTTGACCCCCAGCATCTCGTGGTCGTCGACCAGGATTTGCTGCAGGATTATGCCGAGCATGACTGCTCCTCAGAGAGCTGGGGTGCTGGAAGCCGTTTCCCGGGTAAGTCCGTCGCGGCGATGCCTGCCGCAGCGGTGGCATGATGCCAACGCCAGAAGATTCCGCAGCAGGGCAGCGGCGCACCGACGCGATCGGGGCGTTGATCGCCAGCAAGTCCAAGGTCGACACGTTCTCGCTTCCGGCCAAGTTTGCCCGGTGCCTGCCGGGTGCACTCTACCAACTGCATCGTACGAGCAATGGCGGTAGTCGGTTCACCTTTGTCAGCGAGCGCTTCATTAATCTCTTCGAGATTCTTCCGGGTTCTGCAGGGCGCGACGCCGCCGCCGTTTTCGACCGTATCCATCCCGATGACCGCGCGATGGTCGAGGCGACTCTCGAAGCGTCGGTGCGCACGATGCAACCGTGCCACTTCGATTACCGCGTGATCTTGCCGATTCGCGGAACGCGCATGCACAGCACGGTTGCGACACCCGAACCCGCCGAAGATGGCGGCATCATGTGGTACGGTCACGTTAGCGACGTCACCGGCACAGATCAGACCCGCGACCACAACAAATATGCCGACATTCTTTTCGCGCATTCATCGATCGGCATCATCGTCACCGATGCCGACAACACGATCATCGATGTCAATCCGGCGTTCGAGCTGATCACAGGCTATGCCTGGGAGGAAGTGATCGGGCAGAACCCCCGCATCTTGTCCTCTGGTCGTCAGCCCGCGAGTTTCTATCGTGATATGTGGCGGACCCTGAACGAGACAGGAGCGTGGGTTGGCGAGATCAACAACCGACGCAAAAACGGCGAGATCTATGTCGAGCGCCTGCAGATCAAGGTTATCCACGGCGACGGTAACAATTCAAAACGCCACGTCGCCTTCGTCTCCGATATCACCCGCGAGCATCAGGCCGAGGCGACGATGCGACGCCTGTGTTCGATCGACCCACTAACCGGGCTCGCCAACCGCCATGTGGCGTTGGAGCAATTGAGTTTGCTGCTCGATCAGGCGCAGCGTCATGAGGCGCTTATGGCGGTTCTGGTGGTCAATCTCGATCACTTCAAGACGGTCAATGATCAGCACGGACACCAGATCGGCGATGAAGTGCTGATCTCCGTGGCTGACCGGTTCCGCAGCATCGTGCGGGATTTCGACGTCCTTGCCCGCCTCAGCGGCGGCGAGTTTCTGATCGGCATCGGCGGCATTAGCGAGTTGGAAGAGGCCGCCACAACGGCCGACCGCCTGATCCAGACGCTGGCCGAGCCGATCCATGTCGGTGAATTGCAGATCATCGTGACGCCCAGCATCGGTATCAGCGTATCGCCATCCGATGGCACCGATCTGACCATGTTGGTGAAATATGCCGAGGAAGCGATGTACGCGGCAAAGGCGGATGGCCGTCATCGCTACCGCTTCTTCTCCTCGGCCATGCACCACCGCGCGCTTAGTCACGCGCGTCTCTCGGAAAGACTGCGCAAGGCCGTTCTCCATCGCTCCTTTGAGCTGCATTATCAGGAGCAGGTCAATATCAACACCGGCCAGCTGATCTCGTTCGAAGCGCTGATTCGGCCAACCGTCGCGGGATTGGGTTCTCCCGGAGAGTTCATACCGCTCGCCGAAGAGCTGAACCTCATTCAGCCGCTCGGCCGCTTCACGATCGAGCACGCCATCCGCCAGATGGCCAGTTGGACCAAATCGGGTGCCGGCGTCGAACGCATCGCGATCAACGTCTCGCCCCGCCAATTTGTCGATCCGCAACTGGTCGACACAATGTCCGCCTTGTTGGACGAGACGGGGTTGCCGCCGACTGCGATTGAAATCGAAGTGACAGAGACAACCGCGATGCATGACGCGGAGGAGGCCATCAAGCTGTTGCGTCGCTTCAAGGATCTAGGCGTGCTGATCGCGATCGATGATTTCGGCACTGGCTATTCGAGTCTTGCCTATCTCAGGCGCTTTCCGATCGACCGGATCAAGATCGATCGGGCCTTTGTCAACCATCTGGAGACGCAGTCTGATGACGTGGAGATCGTGAAAGCGATCATCAGCTTGGCCCAGGCGATGAAGCTCTCCGTACTAGCCGAGGGAATCGAGACGGAAGGACAGCGAACCATCCTGGCCGGTCTCGGTTGCGAGTTGGCGCAGGGCTACCTGTTCGGCAAACCGAAGCCAGCGAACCAGATCGCGTTTTTACCACTCACGAGCAATTCTTCACCAAATGGGGGCATGTCATGGACAAGTCACTAACGGGGGTAGAGCGCTTTTTCTCACCCGATGAGCTGATCGTCACCAAGACCGACCTGAAGGGCCGGATCACCTACGCCAATAGCGTTTTCCTGAGAATGTCGAGCCTGACGCTGAGCGAGGCAATCGGCGCCCCGCACAGCATCATCCGGCACCCCGCTATGCCGCGTGTCGTGTTTAAGGTGCTGTGGGACGAAATCCAGGCGGGCAATGAAATCTTCGCCTATGTCCTCAATCGAGCGACCAACGGCGACCACTATTGGGTGCTGGCCCACGTCACACCGTCGCTCGGCGAGGGCGGGTCGCAGATCGGTTATCATTCGAACCGCCGGGTTCCCGACCGGAACGTGATCGCAAACACCATTCAACCCTTCTACGCCAAGCTACTAGCCGAAGAAGCGCGCCATGGCGGAGGCCGCGAGGGCATCACGGCGGCCGCAACTGTTCTCACTGATTTTCTCAGCTCGAAAGGGGCAAGTTATGAAGATTTCATATTCTCTCTCGACAATTAGGACTGCGGCCTCGATCGGCGGGCTGGCGAGCGTCGCCACCTGGGGAAGCGAGGTTGGCGGCCTGGGGCCCTGGGCGCTTGTGCCGGCTTCGATAGGCATGCTGGCCTCGGCCTGGGCGGCGATTGCGACGATGAAGACCATCCAGGTGTGCCGGCATGCGGCCGATGCGCTGGACGGGCTCGCACGGGGCGATTTCGAACAGCGGGTCGATTGCGACAGTGCTACCGGCCAAATGGGCGACCTTTTCTTATCGATCAACAATTTCGCCGATCGGACCGATGCGTTCGTGCGTGAGGCGAAGGCGTCGCTCGAAGCCGTTGTCGCGCGGCGCTATAAACGGCGCGTTATGACGCGTGGCATGATCGGCGCCTTCCTGCAAACGGGTAAGAGCATCAATGCCGCGACCGGCGACATGGCGCGGAAAATCTCTGCCCTCCACGGCGCCGCCGATCGCTTTGAGTCTTCGGCCAAAGCCGTCGTCGATGTCGTGATGAATTCGGCGCACGAGCTTGAAACCTCAGCAAAGCTGATGACGAGCACGGCTCACGCCACCAACGACCAAGCCATGGTCGTCGCGGCGGCATCGGAACAGGCCTCCAGCAATGTTCAAACGGTGGCGAGCGCTGCCGAAGAGCTATCGGCATCGATCGGCGAAATCACGCGCCAAGTCTCAAAATCCAGCGTCATGGCCCGTGGCGCCGTAGAGAAGGCGCAAGCGACCAGCGCTGAAGTCACGCATCTGGTTGCAGCGAGCAGGCAGATCAGCGACGTCGTCCGCCTCATCCAGGGCATTGCCAACCAGACCAATCTTTTGGCTCTGAACGCGACGATCGAGGCGGCCCGCGCTGGCGAGGCTGGCAAAGGCTTCGCCGTGGTGGCATCGGAGGTGAAAATGTTGGCGACACAGACCGCCAGAGCCACCGAGGAGATCGCCAGCCAGATCGCGAGCATTCAAAACGCCACGAGCTCCGCCGCCAGCGCAATCGACGAGATCGGCGTAACGATCTTGGAACTGGACGGCGTGACCTCGGCGATCGCCGCTGCGGTTGAGGAGCAGAGTGCTGCGACGCGTGAAATCGCCCGGAACGTCACCGAAGCGTCGCAGGGCACGGCGGAAGTATCAGCCCGCGTCGCCGACGTGTCGGCAGGCGCCACCCAAACAGGCTCTACTGCCGAACAGGTGCTGACCGAATCGACCGGTCTTGCCAGCCGCGCCCACGAATTGAGCGTCAATCTGGGCGGCTTTCTGGGCGAATTGAGACTGGCTGTCTAGTTGATGGCGCCCGGCGTTGATCGTGATCAATGCCGGGCGTCTTCGTCCAAGCACTCTATCTATGGCCGGCAACGTTTTTCCGGCGGCTCAATGCAAGGAGCGAGAGGCGATGACAATCAACCAGACGCGGGCGGGGTTCAGACTGCACGGCTCCCATGCCGATTTGCATCGGGCTTGGGTTTTTTTCCTGGCCCAGGGGCTGATCGTAACGCTTTTGGGTCTCGCAGCGATCGCAGCGCCGGTTGCGGCGTCGATGGTCGCAGACATCTTCGTCGGCTGGATTTTGCTCGCGAGCGGAGCAGTGGGGCTCTTCACCGTGTTTCGAACAAAGCGGGCGCATGGCAGTTTTTGGGTCGGCGTCGCGTCCATCCTGACCGTGCTTGCCGGCGCGCTGCTTCTTTGGCGGCCGGTGGAGGGGATACTCACCCTCTCAGTCATCCTCGCCGGTTTCTTCATTGCCGAGGGCGTCGTACAAACCGTCCTGGCGCTGCAATACCGCTCGTTGATCACATCGGGCTGGGCCTGGCTGCTGCTGAGCGGCCTCTGCGACTTCATCCTTGCCGGCTTCATCATATCAGGTTGGCCTGATACCGGCGCCTGGGTGCTCGGCCTGATCGTCGGCATCAACCTGGTGACGTCCGGCGTTTCGATCATCATGGTTTCGTTCGCGGTTCGCGATCTCGGCCGATCGATAGGGTGATGGGTGGGCGCGCCGGACGGCCTCGATCAGTCGCCGCCGTCAGCGGCGATCGATGCGGCGGGAGATGGCGTCGCCAATCGATTGCACCACCTGCACCAGGATAATCAACGCGACCACTACCACGACCATCACCACCGGCTCGAAACGTTGATACCCGTAGCGGATACCGACATCGCCGAGCCCGCCTCCGCCAACCGCCCCCGCCATGGCCGAATAGCCGATCAGATTGACGAGCGTTAGCGTCGCTGCGGCGACCAGTGCCGGGAGCGCTTCGGGCAGCAGGACGCGAGTGATGATCTGAAGCGGTGTGGCGCCCATCGCTTCGGCCGCCTCAACCAACCCGTTCGGCACCTCGCGCAGCGCTGTCTCGGCAAGCCGGGCAACGAATGGGATTGCCGCAAGCGTCAGCGGGACGATCGCGGCATCGGTTCCGATTGAAGTTCCGACAATCATCCGTGTCAGCGGGATTACCGCCACCATCAGAATGATGAAGGGGGTGGAGCGCGTCGCGTTGACGACGGCACCCAATCCACCGGCGACCAGAGGATGCGGGGAAACGCCGCCTCGACCGCTCGCGACCAAAATCATGCCGAGCGGAATTCCGAACACCAGGGCGAGCGTGCCGGAAACGCCGACCATCCAGATCGTCGCCCATGCGGCATTGATCACGAGACCCAGTTGCGCCTCATTCATGGCGCGTACTCTCTACGGCAATGCCATTGGCCTGTAGCAGTGACACGGCACCCGCAATCGCGTCCGGGCCGCCGGCTACACGAAGCCACGCGCCGTCAGCATCGGGCGGAACACGCAGCAACTCGCGCGTAACAGGGTGTTGTGGTGCGGTAAAAAGCGTCGCGACGTCACCTTGTTCAACGATGCGCCCCTCATCCAGAACCAGCACTCGCTGCGCGATCCGGCGGACCACGCTCATCTCATGTGTGACCAGCACGATCGACAGACCCATCTGACGGTTGATCGACTGCAGCAGATCGAGCACCGAACTCGTGGTCTCCGGATCCAGCGCGGACGTCGCCTCGTCGCATAACAATACCGACGGCGCGGTCGCAAGCGCGCGGGCGATGCCGACGCGCTGCTTCTGCCCGCCGCTCAACTCGGCCGGGAAGGCGTCGCGGCGATCGGCGAGGCCGACCAGATCAAGCAGCTCCATCACGTGCGCCTCGATACGCTTGCCCCGCTCACCCGCCAGCACCAGCGGCAAGGCGACATTGTCGAACGCCGTCCGCTGGGCGGCCAGATTGAAATTCTGGAAGATCATGCCGATCCGGCGCCGAGCCGCGCGCAATTCCTTGCCCTCCAGCTGGGTGATCTCCAGCCCGTCGATCCAGACTTTCCCGGCACTCGGTCGCTCAAGCCGGTTGAGGCAGCGGATAAGCGTCGATTTGCCGGCACCGCTGCGGCCGATGATGGCAAAAATCTCCCCTCCCGCAATGTCCAGATTGATATCTTCCAGGGCTGCCACATCGCCTGATCTGACCGTATAGGCCTTGGACAGACCATCGACGCGGATCGAGGCTCCGCCGACAACGCCTGACCCACTATTGGGCGGGTTCACCCCTGGACGCGGGTCGACTAATTCAACGGCCATTGTTTGTGGTATTCATTCGTGTTTACGGAAAATTCTCTGGGATTTAGGGTCTGACCGGTTCAAATTGAACCGGCAATCAGACCCTTACTACATTAAAGTGGAGGGCGACTCACGTTTCAGGTTGATTCGCCCTGAAACGATCGCACGTTATGTGCCGCATCTTTTGGCCGAACTGAAGGGGTATCCATGATCCGGCTTATTCGAGCGCTCACGCTGGCGCTGTGTGTTTTATCACTCTCGTTCGCCGCCGATGCCGCCAACCCCATCAAGCTTGGCGTCATGGCGGGGGCCGAGGAGGAAATCGCAGAGGTCGCGGTCAAGGTCGCGGCGCGCGACGGCCTGAAAGTGGAGCTGGTGACATTCCAGGATTATGCGCTGCCCAATGCGGCGCTGGAGGCTGGCGATTTAGACGCGAATGCCTTCCAGCACCAGCCCTATCTGGATGCGCAGATCGCCGCACATGGCTATCATATCGTGGCGATCGGGTTGACCACGGTACAGCCGATCGGGCTCTACTCGCGCAAAATCAAATCCGTGGCCGAGCTGAAGAACGGTGCTCGGATCGCGATTCCGAACGATCCGAGCAATGGCGGACGCGCCCTTAACCTGTTGGCCACGCAGGGCTTGCTCAGCATCAAACCGGGGCGTGGATTGACGCCCAACATAACGGACATTGCGGCCAATCCGCGACATTTCGATATCGTCGAACTCGATGCGGCGCAGCTGCCGCGCGCCCTTCCGGATGTCGACGTTGCCGTCATCAACACCAATTACGCCGTCGATGCCGGGCTCAGCCCCGCCCATGACGCGCTGGCTCAGGAACCGATTGTTGGAAACCCGTATGGCAATTTCGTCGCGACCCGCACCAAGGACCGCGCGCGGCCGGACCTGCTGCGCCTCGTCAAGGCCTTCCAGTCGCCGGAAGTGCGCACGTTGTTAGAGACGAGGTTCAAGGGTGCGATCCTTCCGGCATGGACGGAATAGTCGAACCTGTTCTGATCCGCCCGCATGGCGCCCCCCCCACCGGCTTAATGACATCGGAAATCTTGCCTGATGGGCGGACGTTCGCACCAAATCACAGAAATCCTGACACGGGCCATTATCGAGCATCGGCTGGTGCCAGGCTGCAAGCTCGGCGAGCGCGAATTGTCGGAGATATTCGGCGTCAGCCGGATCGTTATCAGGCAGGCGCTTATTCTGCTCGCCGATCAGGGATTGGCGACCATCGAACGCAATCGCGGCGCGTTCGTCGCCAAACCGAGCCAGCAGGAAGCGTTGGAAATCTACGATGCGCTGACCGTCGTCGAACAAGGCATTGCAAGCCAGTTGGGTGAGCGGCTCGGTTCGTCAGGCTGGGCCGAACTGAGGCAGCAGGTCGAACGGCAAAGACAGGCCGCAGCTCAGGGCAATTACGCCCTCGCCGATGAGATTGGGCAGGACTACCACACGCTGCTCGTGCGCCTTGGCCGCAACAAGGTGCTGCAGGAAGTGCATGCGCAGCTTAGCCGCCGGGCGACGCTGTTACGTTCGCTGATCACAGCGGATTTTCACTACGAGGACCTGCTGGACGACCATGCGAGGCTGGTCGATCTTCTCGAAAAGGGGAAGATCAAGCAGGCGCTCGCCTTGATCGACACGCATAACCGGGCGGTGGCCCGCGGCTACATTACCGATCGCGATGTCTTCCCGGAAATGACCCCGCGAGAGGCGCTGGCCCCCTACCTGGCCGGCAACAAATAGCACGACGATCCTCGCTGCTGGCGGCGCGCGAAACGGCACGGGCGCTCTTCCAATGCACCTACCGCTGATTTCGATGCAACCAATCCGAGACTGGATGGTTGATATTGTGCGCCGTGGTCTAGGGCCGTGATGAGAGCCCGCGTCACGGCGATCCCGGGGGCGGAACAGTAACCAGACGAAATTCAGTCGATACGGGTAACGCGGGGGAAGTGCGCGATGCGTAGAAATGGCAGTGCCGTGTCCAGTCAAGTGTCGGATGCGGACACGACCTTAGAACTGCTGCCGATCGTTGAGTGGCAGACGCGCGCGCCTATGGTTTTGGTCACAGCCGACCCTGCGAGCCAGCACCGCAACCGCAAGGTCCTGCTGGTCGACGATGACAGCTTAATCCTAGAAATATCGGCGGATATCCTGCGGGATTTGGGATATCAGGTCCACGACATGCGATCGGGCGAAGCGGCGCTGGAGGCGCTGGCCGGCGGCCTCGCTGTCGATCTTGTCATCAGCGACCGCGCCATGCCCGATATGTCCGGCACCAAGCTTGCCGCCCTGATACGCGACGCCTATCCGGACCTGCCGATCCTGATCTGCACCGGAGATGCCGGCGCGCCGGATATTGAGGCCGCCGACCTGCCGACGATCCTGAAGCCGTACACGGCAGAGGCGCTGTCAAACTGCATCGACGCACTGTTGCCCAGGCAGGATGTGGCGGCGGCGCAGATCAGCCTGGCGGGGTAGGGAACGGACACGCTAGGTCACCGCCGAACCGTTCGCCCGCCGCTCGATTTCGGCAGCACAGAGCCGCAGCGCTGCCAGCAAGTCCTCGACACGTCCCTCTGCGCGGTCATCGCTGGCCGAGGATGACAGTGCCGCAATCACCGTCCCGTCCCGCCGTCTGATCGGTATGGCGACGCAAAACAACCCGTCCGCCACTTCGCCATCGTCGATCGCGTGGCCTTGGGTCCGGACCTCGACCAGATGATCCCGCAGACGCGCCGGATCGGTGATCGTCCGGTCGGTCAACGCGACGAACGGGCCGGCGGCTAGATAGCGTTCGCGCGCCTCGTCGTCCTGATAGGCGAGCAGCACCTTGCCGATTGCCGAGCAATAGGCCTCCAGCTGCATCATCTCGCGGGTCAGCAGGTTATGGCGGCCGCCCTCCTTGATGAGGTAGGTCACCATATCCGCCTCGAACACGCCGAGATGACCGGTCCGTGTGGTAGCACGCGCAAGCTTTGCTATCTGCGGGCGGGCGATCTCGGCGAGCAGGGCTTTCGGGTCGAGGCCTTGCGCCAGGACGGCGGCGCTCAAGCCAAGCCGATAGCGGCCTCGTGCAACCCGCACGACCAGCCCCCTCGCCTCTAAGCGACCGACCAGCCGGTAGGCGGTCGAGAGCGGAATGCCGATCGAGCCAGCGATGGCGTCGAGCGGCAGGTTGCCATCATGCCGGGCGATCAGCTCCAGCAGATCGAGCGCGCGGTCGAGGGCTTGAGCGCCTAGGGCGGAAAATTGGGGATCTTTCATATTCTCATAATATGAGAAATTCGGTGACCGGTAAATTGCCGGGCCTGTGAACGCCTCCTATAGTCGGCACGACAAAAATAACGGCTAGGGGAAACGCCGATGTCTGAGCTTCATCACGGATTGGCCGATCGGCTGGCGGCCGCCTATCGCGGCGGACCGGTGGAGCCGTTACGCGACGGACTCGATCCAACTGATGCCGATGGCGCCTATGCGGTTCAGGCGATCAATACCAAGCGCTGGCAACAGCTCGGCCGCCGGATCGTCGGGCGCAAGATCGGGTTGACGGCCAAGGCCGTGCAACGGCAGCTCGGCGTCGATCAGCCGGATTTCGGCGTATTGTTCGACGATATGCGCGTTGCGAATGGCGGCACGCTTGCCCTCAACACGCTGATTCAGGCAAAGGCGGAGGCGGAAGTGGCGCTGGTTCTCGGCGCTGATTTGGGCGGCGGCGACGTGACGCCGGATCAGGTCGCAGCCGCCACCGCGCAGGCTTTGGCAGCGATTGAAATCGTCGATAGCAGGATCGCTGAATGGCGCATCACCTTTGCCGATACCGTGGCGGATAACGGTTCGTCCTCGCATTTCGTGCTGGCCGATGAGGGCCGGAAGCTGACCGGGCTCGATCTTTATAGCTGCGGCATGGTGCTGGAAGTGAATGGCCAGGTCGCCTCGCTCGGCGCTGGTGCGGCTTGCCTCGATCATCCGCTCAAGGCGGCTGCCTGGCTCGCTCGGACATTGGCGGCGCGCGGCGAAATGCTGCGCGCGGGCGATATCGTGCTGACCGGCGCGCTCGGGCCCATGGTTACACTCAAGCCGGGCGACAAGGTTCGCGCCGTTGTGGGCGGTCTCGGCGACTGCGCGTTCACCTGCGGGGAGGCGGCGTAATGGGTAAGGTCAAGGTTGCCATTATCGGCTCAGGCAATATCGGCACGGATCTGATGATCAAGATCATGCG
>CAIZEE010000106.1 GCA_903931835.1 uncultured Elstera sp. | reverse complement strand
GCACGCAGGCTGGCGATCGTGAAAGCGGTGAGGGCGGCTCTCATGGAAGGCAATGGCTTGCCGGCTGACCCGCAAGAAGCCGCACAGATCATCGATGAACACGTCCGGGCGCGCGTGCGGCACTCGGGTCGATGCAATGTCAGTCGCGCCGTGTCCGACCTGGTGCGCGCCGGACTCATCCGCCGCCACTATCAGGGCTACAGGGTCGATCACCAAAATCGCGGCGCCCAGCGTGAAGCCGTCTATACGATCACCGAGGCCGCAGCCGGCGCATTGGCGGGGCGAGCCTGATCCGGACGCGCAAGTGGGAAAGAAAATAGGCGCGCGACGTTGTGCGCCATGTTCGCTATCGGAGTGGTACGGGCAGCCTTGATTCCATGGATATGGAGGTTGGGGTTTTGCAAATCGGCGCCAACTTATCTCATTTGGACGGGGAACATGAAAGATACTCGCGGTTTCGCTGCAGAGGTAATGAACCGTGCCGGCTTGGCCTTCGATGTGCCAGACGTCGCCCGGGCGGGCAAAGTCATCGAACAACTTGAGGCCGAACTTGCGGCCTGGCTTGAACAGCAATTGCACGGCGTCGTCGTGGTTGACGATGTGGTCGCAGCGGTTCGGAGCGGAGAATGGCGGCTTGATGAACCTGCCCACCAATAGCTTGCAAGGACGAGGATTCATTGCTGCACCCCGTTTTTCATGGGCGCGGCGTAATTGGTCCTTTTTGTGGATGTCTGGTCAGGAAGGGTCGGCGCAATTTTCAGCGGGCAGGCGTCCGCAGAATCGGAGAATCGCTGTGTTTGGCCCTTTCGATCTTATCTCCGTTCGGGCCTACACCGGGAAAGGCCTGGCATCACGGCTGATCCATGCGGCCGGGGCGGAAGCGACAGAAACACTGTGTGGGCAAGACCTGAACGAGAGCGATGTGCTCGACGTGTGGACGCTGCCTACCTGCAAAAAATGCCTCAGAGCGATCGAGGATGAGTAGCTCGCCGTAGGCCGTGGTGCTTGGCTTGCCGACGGCCCTGCAATTTCCTCCCGATTCAATTCAAGCGCTCACCAGCGAGGATCAGGATAGTCGGACCATTGCGCCGCCATCGCGAATGACGCGGGCGATATGCCTGCTTGCCATGATTTCGGGCCCCGCTCGTAGTCGAACTCAAACATCGGATCGAAGCTGTCCAGGATCTGGCCAAGTCCCGTCTTTCTTTCAGTGTCACTCCAGCTCAAAAATATGCCTGCGCGGGCATCGACCCGGACCGTCACACTGGCCGGATTGCACCTTAGCCGCCGCCACTGCGTGACGATCTCGTTTCCACCAATATCCGCTTTCAGGCCAGCCAGCGTCGCGTGTTCGAGCAGAAAGGCCAGGCCCTGGTCCCGTTCATCGGTTGGCATGAACCCCATCGCTTCGCGCAGCAGTCGAACCTGCACCAGAAAGACCGGCCACAATACGTTGACGCCATACCAGACCCCAGCATCCGCAGCGTACCTGCGCGGCTTGATGATGTCGCGCTGCCGCTCGAACGCCTTGCGAACATCGTAGGCAAGGCCGAGCAGAAACTCGCTTTGCGAGGCTTCCCGCAACAACGGTGAAGACGACGCGACCTTATGAATGAGCTCGTGCAGTCCCCGCAAAGTCGAGTAGTCCCCGACCAGCTTCATGCCCGCATGGCTTTTGACCCGTTTGAAATCGAGCATTCAGACCTTCCGACTTGATACCGCTACGACCCCGTTCGTCGCAGAAAGTCGCACCCGCGCGGGCCAATGTCGCACCAATCTTCTCCTTCGCGACGGAAATTTTGTCGATGCGCCGATTGGGCATTGATCGTCGGTGGGATCCGGGCAGAACAGGGGGGCGTGTTCGCGGCATACTTGTTGCCACCATCGACATGCTCACCAAATGGTTCATCGGCCAAATGTGTCGACCGCGTCCCGACTGCCGAAGTCGAGAAGCGGAGCCGAGGCTCATGGAAGACGAAGTTGGAATATTGTGATCTTCGTGCTACATTTTCTCCTGATATGGAGCGCAGAGATGACAGATGCCCACTCCTCATAATCCTCCTGCCGCCGTGCGGCGAGCGCTACGCAAGCTGGG
>CAIZEE010000105.1 GCA_903931835.1 uncultured Elstera sp. | reverse complement strand
TTGATCGCGTCGAGCGGCGCCTCAATGAATACGTTGAGACGCAGCGGCTTATGGATCAGCCGCTTGCCGTCATGCACCGACTGCCAGGGTAGCCCGGTCCTTAGGTCGCCGGCATTGCCTTCGAATACCCCAACAAGTCCGGACACGTTATGCAGCGCCTTATTGCCGCTTCCAAACGCTGCATTGTTCACAGTTGAGCCGTAATACTGCAGGTTGATCCAACTGGCGACGATCATCGGCGCGGTCATGATGAGTTCAAGCACCCGGAACTGCTGATCCTGCCGCCAGTCATAGCTGTGCAAGAATGCGTGACCATCGAATGCGACGCCAGCCGTCCGGGCCCTCGGCGCCGCGATGAAGGCGGCGTTGCCCGCGAGGCCCCATTCCGGCCGCACTTGTGACCAGTCGCGGCTGCGCCGCTTTACCTGCGCGTCGATGTCGCTAAACCCGCTTATTCCCAATGATGCGGCACGCTCCGCCCGCGCCAATTTGGCCGCTTGGCCCAACCGTTCGATCAGCACCGCCAAATCGCCGCGATGGCTCTTGGGGAGATGTTCCAGGTCGAAGATCCTGATCTCGTCCGTCGTCGTATCGTGCAGGCAGCCGAGGAACCAGGTGTCGTCGGGTACGTCGATGCCGCTCTCTCTCAGGCCGCGACGAACTTCGGGGTCGTTCAGGATGCCGGCGGCGATGCGGGCGTTCGCCTCACCTGTATGGCCTCCGCAAGCTCCGCAATCGAGGCCCGTCGCATGTGGATTGTTCACGGTCGTGCTGCGGTGGCCGGTCAGCATAACTAGGCGGGCGAAGTCGCCGGTAAACGACATCGCCCGCAACACTGCCTCGGCCATCGCGATCCGCCGTGCGAGTTCGAAGCCAGTTTGCCTTCCGCCGACTTCGCGTGGATCGATCCGCGGTCCGATTCGATCGATGATGGCAGCGTCGAGCCCATCGGTATTCGGATCGGAGACGGGGCGGGTCATGCCCAGGCTATCGCTGGCGATCTTGGCGGCGAAGAGCAGCCCGTTGGTCTCAACATATAAGAAGGACGAGACGGCCGAGGATTTGAAGGATTTCCATGCCTTCGCGGCGCGGCGGCGCAACACGCGAAGATCGAGGATGCCGGCTTCCTGAGCCGAGTTGGCTCCCTTCACGGTTTCGCATACCGTGACCGAAGGCGTCAGGAGCACGGGGCATTGCGCGCCGCCGGTTTGGTGGCCGATCGGCACATACTCGATCGGGAAGCCGAAGAAGCCAGCGAAGCCGAGGGTTTCGGCTTCCGGCCAGACCTCCTCCAGCGCACGCCGGTAAATCTCGGACCGCACATCGATGCAGAACGCAGCCTGGAGTGGCTTGCGCAGCGTAGGTTTCGACGCCAGCGGGCGTGATCCCTCGAACTTTGACAATAAGTGGCGCTGATAGGCTGCTTCGTAGGCGTATTGCGCCAGAAGCTCGATACTCAGGTCGCAATCACCCCCCAGCCGCCCGTCCGCCGGGAGTTTGGCGGCTTCGGCCATCGCTTCGGCCCAGGCGCGGCGGAAAACGTCGTCGGTCCGCTGGCGGAACAGGGCGAAGCCCCAGGCCATACGGATCGCGAGCAAATGGACCAGCGTGTCGTCGGCGCGACCAACCAGGCGGTTGTTCCAGACGAGGTGGCTCGCATAGCCGGCCCAACCCGCGATATCGAGCAAGCCGCGCAGCAGATAGTCGCCGACTGCCCGATCCGGTATTCCGATTGCGTCGACGATCATTTCTATCGCGTCGACGGGGTTATCAGGCAAGGCCTCGATCGTCTGCCTGAAGCAGGTCACGCCCATCGCCTCCGGATTGCGATCGTGGCGGATCGTCGCGCGCCAAGCGGGATAGGGGTTCAAGCCCCGGGTCGGCAGCTGCCAAGCCGCCTGACCTTCATCGAAATAGGCGGCGCACCACTTCGAGATCTCGTCGATCATGAAGCCGGTGCGCGAGACCTGGCGGTCGCCATCCGCTAGTCGGTCAAGAACTTCGGCGACTGTCGCCACCATCGCGGGTGGCCTAGCGTCCGTGTCCCGGTCTTCTGTCAGCGCGCGGCGAAGCTCGGCGGGGGTGGATGGCTTCGCGCCACCGACCCGGGCATAGCCCAGCGCCTGCTGAAGGTCGCGATCCTCGATGAAGCCGCAATCGAGCGCCTGTCGGTAGAAGCTTCTTGGCATCAGCGTCTCGATCTTAGCTACCCGCCACAGCGTGGCGCAGGTCGCCTCGAAGCTCTGGTCTGCAAAGCCGAGGAACGGATTGACCGCGATAAAAGTTTTGAGCGGCCAGAGTGGTGCGATTCGTCCGCATGCATGCTCAATCGCCTCCTCAACGCGTTCGCGTCGACCGGGCGTCGATATGATCGCGTCGTGGGGGAGGGAGAGGGTCGTGTTCATTGGCGCGCTCCGTTCAGTAAGGGGGCAGACGGGCGGGGCGAGCCCGACTGGGTAGCCCTTGGCCAGAGTCTGAGTATCAGCCGGTTTGCGACGGTATTGATGTAAAAGCCGTTGGCTGTATGGACGTAAAGCGCCAGCCAAGGACCGCCCCGGCCGATGCCGGGCAATAGGCTTTGCAGGATGGTAACTGCGGCGAAGGACAATACGATCAGTGTGACAATCGCGAGGTCGAGCGGGCTGCGGAGTGCTGCAGTCGGCGGCAGGGCTGCCGAAAAAACCGTCTCAGCCGCGAGCTGGAGCGCGAAGTAAGCGATACCGGCGGCGGTGGCAAAACCGACGACCCGCAGCATCACGCTGGCGCTCGGCCGCTCATCGAACCCGGCTGCGATGAGGTGGATAAGGCCCAGAGCGACGATTGCGCTCAAAGCGAAGATACCGGGTTTTTCGGCGAGCGATGCGCCCAGCGCGGTGCCTATGCCAAATGTCGCTGCGAGAACCAAGGCCACGACGATGACGGAGCGTCCTGGGTGGGGATTGGCGTGATGCTTGATCGACCATGAAGCACGCGCCAGATCGATCACACTGCCCGATGAGAGGAAGGCGTGCGCCTTATAGAGTGAATGCGCGAGGATGTGCAGGAAGGCAGCGGAGAACGCACCCAGTCCGCATTCCATCATCATGAAGCCCATCTGTGCGATCGTGGAGTAGGCGAGGGAGACCTTTATCGAGGTCTGAGTGAGCATGACCAACGAGCCGAACAACGCGGTCAGCCCACCGACCAGCGCGAGTAAATCGAGCGTCGCGGTCGACGACGAGATTAGCCCGGCGAAGCGCAGGATCAGGAAACCGCCGGCGTTGATGATTCCGGCGTG
>CAIZEE010000104.1 GCA_903931835.1 uncultured Elstera sp. | reverse complement strand
GGATCAGTTTCCATGCGCAGGCGTCCTATTGGCCTGATCGTTGCGGGCGGGCTCGCCGTCCTGATCGGCGTCGTCATCGTCACCCTGCCCTATTGGCTTCGGCCGGTTGTCGAGGCGCGGGCGAGTGCGGCGCTTGGCCGCCCCGTCACGATCGATCATCTGGCTCTCGGCATCAGGCCCGTGCGGGTTACGCTCGGCGGCGTCAAAATTGCCGGCAATCCGGCCATTCCCGGCCCCGCCTATCTGGCGACGCTTGATGAGCTGGCGCTGACCCTCAATCTGACGCCGCTCTGGCATGGCCGGATGGTGACGATCCCGGAGGCTGAGATCACCAGGCTTATTGTCGAGGCGGTTCAGACCAACGATCGCCAGAACAATTACAGCTTCGCCGGTTCCGACAGCAGTGCCAGCACAAGCTCTGCTTCGCCGACCAAATTCCCCGCCATCGGCGAATTGCGCGTCACCGACAGCCGCGCCCATCTGGTGATGCCGGAATACGCGACCGACGCCAATCTCACGATCCATACCGAGGATAAGCCGCATGGGCGCATCATCGCGGAGGTTGCCGGCACTTATCACAACCAGCCGATCACCGGCAGGCTCTCGGGGGCTGCGGTGCTAAACTTGAGCGATGCGACGACGCCCTATTCGGTCGATCTGAAATTGGCTAATGGCGAAACCCATGTCTCGCTGGTCGGCACGATCCAGGACCCGATCAATCTGGGTGGTGCTGATCTGAAGCTCGAATTGGCGGGGCAGGATATGGCGCTGCTCTACCCGCTGATCGGCGTGCCGCTGCCGCCGACCACGCCCTATCGCCTGACCAGCGCCGTCACCTATGCCGATGGCGCTTTCCAGCTGACCAATATCGCGTGGACGGTTGGCAATACCGATGTCACAGGGGCGCTGACGATCGACCCCAGGCCGGCCCGGCCGATCATTTCGGGCGCGTTGGTGTCAACCCATGTCGACATGGATGATCTTGCCGGTTTCATCGGATCGCAACCCGGCAATGCCAGCACCAAGGGCGAAAGCCCGGCGCAGAAGCGCGCCTTGCAGCGCGCGATCGACAGCCCCAAACTGATCCCGACCGTGCCGATGGATCTGACCAAGCTGCGCTCGGCCGATTTCCACGTCACCTATCGCGCCGACAGCATCATCGGTAAATCGGTGCCGTTCGATACGCTGGCTACGCACCTCGACATCGAAGACGGTGAGATCACGGTCACCGATTTCCGCTTAGGTATCGGCCAGGGCCAAATCATCGGCCAGGCGACGCTGACGCCAACCGAGAATACCGTGCATACCGTGGCTGAAATTCAGCTTCAGAAGCTTGATATCCAGCGCATGCTGGCGTCTACCCATCTGATCAAGGGCCAGGGTGTTCTGGGCGGTCAAATGAAGATTGAGTCGACCGGCAAGTCGCTGGCGGAGATTCTGGGCAACGGCAATGGCCAGGTCACGCTGGCCGTTGCCGGCGGCAATGTCAGCGCAATCGCGGTCGATCTCTCCGGCCTCAAGCTTGGCAGTGCGGCGCTCTCAGCCCTGGGGTTCCCCGATCGGGAGGGCATACGCTGTCTGATCGGCGATCTGTCGCTGACCGACGGCACGCTGCAAACCCGTACGCTCATGCTCGATACGACCAATGACCGCACGACAGTCGACGGCAAGGTCGATCTCAAGACCGAGAGGGTGGACGCAAAATTGCGCACCCAGGCGAAGCATTTCACCGTCGGCACGCTGTCTGCGCCGATCATTATGGACGGCACGCTGAAAAACCCGGGTTTCCATCCCGAGGCCGGCACGCTTGGCGCGCGTGCGGCGGCGGCAGTGGGGCTCGCCCTGCTATTCCCGCCAGCGGCGCTGCTGCCGACGACCAGTTTGGCATCGGCGACGATAATGCCTGCGTCGCTTTGTTGCAGGAAGGGGCGAAGCACACCGATCCGTCAAGGCGTTAGGGTCTGCGACAGGACCGCTCGAAATACATACGAACGTATGCTATTTTGCAAATTCTGTAGTCTATTCGGCATAGTTGAATGCTACTGCCCTGTTACGACTTTAGATGGTCCAAGAAAAATGAAAAATATTCGGCTGGCTCCAAAACTCTTTATTTCCGTTGCCCTGCTTTGTGTCCTCAGCGCGGCTTTGGCTGCGCTCTCCCATAGCTCTGCAACACGGCTTTATGCCGATCTCCTGGATGAACAAGTCCAGATGACCCGCACCCGCAGTGCTGGCCGGGGAACAGCCAATCTGTTGTCCTGGGTGCGCAATGTGGAGGCTATGACCAATGATGTGACGCCGGAGCAGCGCAAAACGTTTGAGGCTGCCGCACTCGATGAAAAGACACGGTTCGAAAAGCGCCTGACCGAGCTCGACAAACTGGTGGTTAACCCCGACGGGCGCGCCAATCTGGCGAAGATCCGGGGCGATGTAGAACGCTATGCGGCGGTTCACGATCAGGTTCTGCAGTTTATTCATAGCAATAATCTGAAGGCCGCCGATACGACCGCGCAGGGAGGGGCGCCGATCGTCGATGACATGCGACTCAATTTGCGAGCGATCGAGGATCGCAACGAAAAGTGGTCAGAGGAAACCCGCATAGCGGCCGAACAGCTGTTCCACGAAACCGATGAAACGCTGATCGCGGCGACGATTATCGGCCTGATCGGCGTGGGTGGCCTGGCGCTGTTTTTGACCCGGCTTTGGGTCGTGCGGCCGCTCGCCCAGATGATATCGGCGATGAGCAAGATCGCGGCCGGTCATCTCGATACGGTGGTGCCGGCGCGCGATCAGACTGATGAGTTGGGTCAGCTCGCCGCCGCCCTCGAATCCTTCAAGAATGCGGCCTACCGGGCAAGAGAGCTGGAGGCGGAAAAGCGCGATGCGGAGCACGCCGCCATCGTCGAACGCCAGCGACTAATGGCCGAGCTGGCCGACGCGTTCGAGCGGACGGTCGGCAGCGTCGTGACCGCTGTCGCCTCCTCATCCACCGAGATGCAGCACTCCGCCGCCTCGCTTTCGACCACGGCGGATCAAAGTCAGCATCAAGCGAATGCCGCTGCGGCGGCGTCCGAGCAGGCCTCGAGCAACGTCCAGACCGTGGCGGCGGCAGCCGAGCAACTGGCAAGCTCGGTCCAGGAAATCGGTCGCCAGGTCGCGCAATCGGCGCGGGTTTCCAACGCGGCGGTACAAGATGCGACGCGCAGCAGCGAGGCGGTCGGCCGCCTTGCCGAAACCGCCAGCCAGATTGGCCAAGTGGTCCGGCTGATCAGCGAAATCGCCAGCCAGACCAATCTGCTGGCGCTCAACGCCACGATCGAGGCGGCCAGAGCTGGCGAGGCCGGCAAAGGCTTCGCCGTGGTGGCGTCGGAAGTGAAGAACCTGGCCAGCCAGACCGCCAAGGCGACCGACGAAATCGCGGCCCAGGTGGCGGCGATCCAGGACGCCACGACGGATGCGATTTCCTCGATTGAGGGCATCAGCCGGACGATCAGCGAAATCAGCGAGATCGCCACCGTGATCGCCTCCGCAGTAGAGGAACAGGGCGCTGCGACGCAGGAAATCTCCCGCAACGTTCAGCAGGCGGCGGTCGGGACCCAAGAGGTGTCGAAGAACATCTCCGTGGTCAGCGTCGCTGCCGGCGAGACGGGATCCGCCGCGACTGAGGTTCTGGGAGCCGCCGGCGAATTGTCCCGCCAGGGGGAAATTCTGCGGCGTGAGGTCGATAGTTTCGTGCGCTCGATCCGCGACGGCGGTGCACAAGCGGCGTGAGGCTAGGTGTCGGGGCGGGTTCGCTTGAACGAACCCGCCCCGCACCCAATTTGGCCGTTATTTCGAGCCTTGAAGGCCCCAATAGCCGAATTCCTTGTTGTGATCGCCGGTACCGAGCTTGGAACCCGGATAGGTTTTGACACCCCAGACGGAAACCGAATGGTCCATCTCAACCGGTTGCGGTGCGCGCACGGTCTGTGTATTCGCGCTCTGATCCAGGGCAGCCGTCACGATGCGATTGTCATTACGCGCCGGCTCAGCAAAAGCAGATGCCGAAAGCGAAGAAAAGATAATGGCAGCGGCAAGCGTAGGGAACGTGAAACGGGACATTCTATTTCTCCTTCGGTCGAGTCGAACACTTACAGCGCCGCGCAGGGGCCGTTTAACGCTCGACGGTTATTTGCCAGTATGGGTTATTTTGTTGGCACTGACAGATCGTTCGCAGCTGCAACACGCAAGGTTACAGCGCGTACTCGAATCATTTGTGCCGGGAGGCGAGTCCTATGATTGGGGCTGACTCAAGGTTCAAGGTGAACCGATCAGACCCCGGCGTCTAGTTCGTCTTCGCGGTGTCCGCTGCTGCGATCTGGTCGGCCAGATTGGCCAGCAGCGTACTCATGGACGCGACCACCGCTTGCGGCTGGTCGCCTGCTATCGCCTGGGAAAGGGCGAAGGGCAGCTCATGCTTTTGCGACGAGTCTTCACCCGGCGCCAATGTCCACCAGCGGCCGGTGAGGTGTGCTGCGCCGTCCGCACCCCCCATGAACTCGTCGATCGACACGAACAGCCGGCGGGTCGGTTTGGTCGCATCGGGCAATCCCAGCCGCGCCGTCAGATCCTGGGACAGAATGCGCGGCACCATCTGGTCGAGCGGTTCGGCCCAGCGGTCGAATTCCTTGATATCCACAGTCTGTGGACCGGTGCGGGTGACCAGTTGCGGGCGATCGGCGACCCCCGGCAGATGGACCGTCGCGACCGTCAGGGTGGATGCTGGTACATGGCTCGCCCCCGGTTCGACGGACAGCGTGTAGTAGTGATTATCCGGCGTGCTGGAACACCCTGCGAGCATCAGGAGGGTGGCGCCGGCCTTAAGCAGAGAGTTCATCGCTTTGACCCGCTCTTGCCCTGAAGCAGCGATTCAGGGTGATTATCCAGATAATCGGTCAGCACATGCAGCGACCGCGCGGCCTCCTTCAGCTCACGCAGGGTGCCGGCCAGATCGCCGCTATTGTCGCCCTCGTCGCCCACCGCCGTCGACAGCGTGGCGGTGGCTTTTTTCAGCGTCTCATCGGCAGAGCTCAGCACGCTATGCAGGCCCGACAGCAGCGGCCCGATCTGCACGCTGGCATCGGCGGTGATATGGTCGATATTGGCGAGCGCCTTGTCGAGCGAGACCAGCGAACGCTTGACCTCGGGTGCCGAGACGACGGCGTTGAGCGAGGCGACGGTGGTCTGCAGATTGGTCAGCAGCGCCTTGGCCGACTGCATGATCGAGTCCAGATCGTCCGCCTGTACGCTCGGGATTTCGGGATAGACGCCGCCTTCGATCAGCGTCGCCTTCGGCTGGTCGGGCAGAAAATCGAGCGAAATCACCTTCTGCCCGGTCAAAAGATTGCCCGATTGCAGTCTTGCGCGCAGACCGCGTGCGACGAAGCCCCGAAAGGCGGCGTAGGATTGTTCCTCGAAGCTGCCGCTATTGGGCGCGAGGTTAAGCAGTTTCACGCGGTCGGGCTCCAGATCCATCGTGACCGGCACGCTGACACGGTCGATCGCCGCGTCATATTCGATATGCACATCTGTGACCTCGCCGATCTTGATCCCGCGCATCCGCACGGCGGCGCCGGCAGCAAGGCCCTGGGCGCTGCCAGCCAGATGCAGCAGGAAGGGAATGCGGCGCGTGTACAAGGCTTCACGCGCGGCATCCTCGTCGGGGTAGAGCGTGAAGACGGAAGTCGCCTCGGCCGCCGGTCCGGCCTCGCCACCCAGCGGCACGTCGAAGGCGACACCGCCTGCCAGGATCGCCTGCAGCGATTCGGCCTGCAGCTTCAGCCCGTCGCCACCGAGCTCGACCGCGAGCCCGGATGCGTTCCAGAACCGCGTGCCGCGATGGACCAGCTTGTCATGGGGGGCGCGGACAAAGACCTGCACCGTGGTGGAGCCGTCCTCATCGGTCAGCTGATAACCCAGCACCTCGCCCACCTTGACGCCACGAAAGGACACAGGTGCGCCCTGACTGATCGATCCGAGCCTGCGGCCATGCAGCACATACTGGGTGCCCGGCACATCGGCGGTGACGACCGGCGGGTCTTCAAGGCCGGTAAACACGGTCTCCGGCTCGCCTGGCCCCGGTTCCATTTCGATATAGGAGCCAGAGATCAGCGTACCCAGGCCGGAAATCCCCTCCGCCGACAGGCGCGGCCGAACAACCCAGAACCGTGTTCCGGTCGACAGATGCGTGTCGGCATGGCGGTTCATGCGGGCATAGACCGTGACGGTCGCCAAGTCCTTGCTCGGCTCCAGCCCCTCGACGACGCCGAGTTCGATGTCGCGATGCTTAATCTTGGTCTTGCCGACCTCCAGCCCTTCCGCACTTTGTAGCGTGATGGTGATCAGCGGGCCGCGTTCGGCCAGCGTGTGATAGCCGAGCCATCCGGCCGCGAACAACGCGATGATCGGCACCAGCCAGACGATCTGCAGGCGGTGGCGCTCCTGTACGGCATGGCGCCGCCGTTCATGATGGACGGGCGCTGGCGCTGGCGGCGCCGGTTCCTGCGATGTTGGGCCGGGATCAGACATTCGTCGTCCTTACGCGGTTGGCGCCGGCGCTGTCCCACATCAACCGGGGATCGTAACTCTCGGTCGCCATCATGGTTATCAGAACAACCCCGCCAAAAGCGAGTACGCCCAGGCCGGGCTCAACCGTTGCGAGATTGCCGAGCGTCACCAGCGCGGTCAACAAGGCGGCGACAAAGATGTCGATCGTCGACCAGCGGCTTACCAGCTCGATCAGCCGGTATAGCCGCGTCCGGTCAACCAGTCGTCTGCGGTTCTCGCTGAGCATTGTCGCGAAGGCCAGCCAGCCGAGCCCGCAGAGCTTCAGCAACGGCACGGCGATGCTGGCGGCGAAGACGATCACGCCAAGCGGCCAATCGGTGCCCGACATCAACTCCTTCACGCCGCCCATGATCGTCGATGGCGCGCCCCGGCCAAAGGAAATGACCGTCAACACCGGATAGAGATTGGCCGGCACATACAGCACCGCCCCCGTCACAACATAGGCGACGGTGCGCGACAGGCTGTTCGGCTTGCGGCGATGCAGGGGCGACCGGCAGCGCGTGCAACGCTCCGCCATCTGCTGAACCAGCCCGCATTCCCGGCAGCCGAGCCAGGTGGCCGGCGGCGGCGGCTCGGCCGATCGATAAGGCGGGGCGATCAAATCCCATATCAGACGGCGATCGGCAGACATGTCGAAAAAAGCCAGCGCCATAACCAGAAGCCCCAGCGCCCACATGCCGATACCAACATTGATCTGTGCCAGATCATGCAGTTTGGTCAGTGAAATCAACGCGCCGACCAGGAACACGTCCAGCATCGCCCAGGGCCGCATCACATCGGCGAATCTCAGGACCGGCGCCAGATGGCGCGGCCGCGTCGATCCGCGCAAATGGGTCAGCACATAGCCCAATGCCGCGACCCGGCCGAGCGGAGCGATGATCGAGATGGCAAGCACGAAGAGGGCTAGCGGCGCCAGATCATCGTCGGCCCGGGCCAGGCCGATTACGCCGGACCCCAACCTGACCGTCTGGCCGCGACCGGCGAGATCAATGCCGATCAGCGGGAAGGCGTTGGCCAGCATGAACAGCACCAGTGCGGTCAGCGCGAGGGCAAGTGCGGTGTCCCGGCGGTTGAAGCCATGGCCGAAGGAGGCGCGACAGCGCCGGCAGACGCGACTATGACCGCGCCTCGGCTCCGGCAGGGTCTGCATTAACCCGCAATCATTGCATTCGACCCAATGGGGCAGCAAAGCGGACGGGCTTGCGGACTCAGCATTGCGGGTTGCGGACAGAGACGACGCCGAAGCCGTCATTGATGCCTTGGGAAATGCAAAGACGACATCGGGCGACCCTCAATCCATTCCGCTTGGCACAACCGCAGTTACTGCGCCTTTATTAGGTATGCCCAATAAACGCATGAGAGTACACCGGGTTCAACGGTTTGTGGAACTGCTTGGAAGCCTGCGGAACGAGCAATGCTTTTCGGGTTGGCGCAACCCTATCCGCGCGAGACGTTGGCCTGCTCGACGAAGCGGACAACTTCGGTCTGCAAGGTCGCTGTCGTCTCCTTCACAGTCACCGCGACATCGATCACCGAGCGGCTGACGGCGCCGTTTTCCTTGGCCATGCCGCGCACTTCGCCGAGCCCGTGATCGACCATGGCGACGCCGGTCGCCGCCTCCTCGACATTGCGCGCGATTTCGGAGGTGGCGGCACTTTGCTGTTCGACCGCCGCAGCGACGGCGGCGTTGGCTTCGCTGACCTGGGCGACGATGCCGCCAATACCCCGGATTGCGTCAACCGCCCGGGCTGTGCGCTCTTGAATCGCGTCGACATGGCTGTCGATCTCGTCGATCGCGCGGCCAGTCTGCGCCGCCAGGTTCTTCACTTCGCCGGCAACCACGGCGAAACCCTTGCCGGCTTCACCGGCCCTGGCCGCCTCGATCGTGGCGTTCAGCGCCAACAGGTTGGTTTTGGCGGCGATGTCGTTGATGAGTTTCACCACCGTGCCGATGGCCGCCGCCGTCTCGGTCAACGCCTCGACGGCGACCTGTGCTTCGCTGACACGCGTGACGGCGTCATGCGACAAGGCGGCCGAGCCCTGCATCTGGCGGCCGACTTCGCGGGTCGTGGAGGCTAATTGCTGAGCGGCGGCGGACACGGTTTGCAGGTTCGCAGACGCGCGGCCCGACGCATCGCCGGTGGTCGTCACCGCGCCGACCGTCCGCTCGATCGTATCGTGCAGATTGCGGGCGGAATTGTTCAGCTCGTTATTGGCGTCACCCATATTGGAGATAACCCGCCCGACCGCCGTCTCGAAGCGGATGAAGGCATCCTCCAGCGATTTATGACGCAACTCGCGAGCGGCGGTTTCGCTCGTGCGTTCGGCCTCAAGCGCGCGCGCGCGTTCCGAAAGGCTGCGCAGCGTCTCGACGGCACCCGCCATCTGGCCGATTTCATCGCCGCGTTCACGTCCTGGTATATCGACATCCAGATCGCCATTGGCGACCCGCAGGATGGTCTGTGTCAATGCGCCGAGCGGCCTGCCGACCCGGCGTTCGAACCCCAGCACCACGGCGATGGCGACCGCGACGGTCAATGCCACGACGCCGATTGCGATGGTGAAATTGCGCCAGGCATCGCCGCGCATCCTCTGGCCCATAGTGCGGCCATCATCGGTGACCGTGTCGATGACGGTCGAGATCGGCCCATGGGCGCGTAGGTTGAAATTGCGCACCGCCGCCTGGTCGACGGGATAGGTACCGGTCGCCCGGCCGACCGTGATGACCTTGCTGTAGAACGCGTCAGCCTCACCGAAATAGCCCTGGCCGAAAGCCTCGATCGCCTTCACGGCCTTGTCGGAAAGATCATCGGTGGCGGCAACCTGTTCCTGGATTTCCTGCCAGAACACGCTAATCCGACCCGATTTTTCGCCCCAGGCGCCGAGCTGCTCCGGCGTCAGCGCCTTGCCCGCGCCGACGATATCGGTCAACAGGCGATTGCGCTCGTCCAACTCGTTGCTGAGCAGGATGGTCAGGCGCCCGATGCCTGATCGCTGTCCGACATCGGCCGAATAATTATTGATGATGGCGTCCATATCGGCGTTCAGCCGGGCGATCTGGTCGGTGATCGCCAGCATCTTCGTCGTGTAGTTTATCAGCGCATCCTTGGACCGTTGGCTAAGGGCCTTGGTAGCCTCGCCCTTGGACTCCGTTCGCACGGCGGACAAGGCGCTCTGGATAGCGGACATCAAATCGCGCGCGTGCTGCGTGTTGTTGAGTGCTGATCGCCTAAGATGCAGATCAGACTCGTTCAGGGCGGCATCGGTGGCCGAAACGGCCTGCTGGAACCCTTGCAGCGCGGTGCCAGTGGAGGGTCCATCCTGCATCAGAAGCTCGGTCATCTGCATGCGTTCTGTGCGGACCAGCAGCGATGCCTTCAGCGTGCCGCTGATGATCTCCATCACATCGGTTGCGTGTGATGCGTCATTGGCTTTCTCACGCTCGATGAGCGACAGTGTCGTTCCGGTGGTCAAGGCTAGTGCGACCAGGATGACGATTGCGGTCTGAACCAAGGTTCGGATCGAAAGGCCACTGCCTGCGTTAGAGTTCATCGAGCGCATCCTAAACGGCTGATATCGTTTAATAATTCATTAACTAATGCAACTGGTCAAGGGTGAATGGCTGCACGCAGCGTAAACACCCATCTTGATGATGGTTAGATTGCATTTTATCTTTATGAATAAGCGCACGCCCCGCCCATCGCAAGCGCATAATGCCGCGTCCGGCGTGGCTGGGCTAGATCAGATCGCCCGAACCTGACATACGGAATCCGGTGTACGGAATCCGACATATACAATCCGACGCTCCTAATCGCCTGATTTCGGATCCCCGTCTTCTGGTTTCGGGCGGGCCGTTCCAGATTTAGGGCTGCTGCCGATCCGAACGCCCAGGCCTTCGCGTGCGACAAGTGCGTTCAGGTTGACCTTTTCGTCGCCGATTGACCCCTTGCCGGCTTCATCGGCCTTCACCAGGAAGCCGGATGGTGCGGCGATCGTTAGATGGCCGGCGGTGCTGCCGCTCTCATCCAATATACCGGTCGGGCCTGCGAGCCCGGGCAGTGAGACCGTGGCGTAAGAGGCGTCGGCCGACGAGCTGATATTGTCCGTTCCGCCATTCGTAGTGGTGGAATCCACAGTCAGGTCGCCGCCGCCCGAGCTTGAGCTTGAGCTCTTGGCCGTCGACGATGAGGATGCCGATGATGAGGGGGCGGATGACGCGCTTGCAGCACCTGACGATGCGCTGGCGCCGCCGCTCGAACCGCTGCCGATGAAATTATTGGCCAAAACGTTGATGTCGGCATAGCTCGTGAAGACACTGCCGACGATCACGTAATCCTCCGCCTTGCTGCCGCCAAGATTGACATCAGTGATGGTGACAGTCTTGTGTGTCGCCACGATCGGGCTGTCGAAAGTCGCAACACCGCCTATCGCGTAGACATTGTCGCCGAAGAGCACGCCGCGAAGCGAGCCATAGCTGGTAATCGTCGCCGCAGTCGAATTGTCGTAGATCTTGCTGGCGATGTTGATGGTCGACAGCTCAACGTGCCTCGGCGTGATGATGTAAGCGGCGGCATCGTGCGGGACGGTGGCGAATTGATAGCCCATTGCGCTCAGCAGACCGCTGACATAGGTGATGGTTGTCCCGCTGTTGACGTCGCTCGTATTAGTCGCATCGGTCGAGAACACGACAGCGCCGGATATCGAAACGCCCGCCGTTACGGTGGTGTCGCCGTCAATATAACCCGAAAGATGGGTGACCTTGACGCCGGCAACCGACGGATCATTGCCATAGACGCTCGTTGCCGTGCTCGACCACACCTCGATAACAGGCGCGTCGGAGAAGATCAGCCAATTGCTGCTCGCACTCGGCAGCGACTCGCCAACCGTGAAACAGGCAGGCGTGCCATTGCCGTAAACGCAATTATAGCGCTTCGTCGGTTTGCCGATGGTAAGCCCGCCCAGCTTGTCCTTTGTCGGATCGGGGTCGGTCGAGAAAATCTGGTACGTGGCGGGTGTCACCAGCGGATTGGAGACGCTGTTGTTGATCAACATGCCGCCCGACCCGATGCCTGAATCGGCAACCAGCCGGATGATTCCGGCATGGCTGGTGATCTTGGTGGTAGCACCCAGCGTCAACACCGGCGAGGTGGTTGCGGTGGCCGCCGACTGCAATCCCAGCGCGGCGCTCGAAGCGCCCGACCACACGGTAATGGCGCCGTCGCCCATAATGCCGTGTCCGGCCGTGGTATTCACAGTCATGCTGCCGCCAGCCTCCAGCGTCAGCCCGTCCGTGCTGCCGCCATTGGAGGAGGTAATGGCCGCCTGCACCGTCATGTCATTGCCGGATTTCAGCACGAGCGAGCCGGCGCCACCATCGGTGATGGCGGCGTTCACGGTAAGATTATTGTCGGCCCATAGCCCGACTATCCCACTGCTGCCGCCACCGCCGTTGATGGTGAGGTTCGAATCGATTTCGAGCGAGCTGTGGGAATAAAGCGTCAGCCCGCCGGCGCTGGAGGTCAGGCTGGCACCACTGCCGATCGTGACCGTGCCGCCGGTCATGCCGAGGGCGCCTGTGCCGGCGCTGATGATCGCAGCATTGTCGGTCAGCGTGCTGGCCAAAATGGTCGAGGTCGTCGTGCCGGAAATCGTCAAAGCGCTGCCGATCGTCAGAGCTCCGCCGCTTGCCGTCATCGACACGCCGCCGGCGGTCGCAGTGAGAGTGGTTGGCCCGCTCATGGTCAGCGTGCCCGTTGCGGCCTGGGTATAGCCCGAATGCTGGGCGGCGTCGCCGGCGACAATCGTGATGGCGGTGCCGCTTACCGTGGTCGGCAGCGTCACATTCGCCCCGGCATCGATCAATACTGCGCCGCCCGCCGAAATTGAGGTCGGTGCTGTGATGTTATTGCCGGCGGTCAGCGAGAGGCCGCCGGTTCCACTCGACGAGGTGATTGTGCTGGTGTCGGTGATGTTGCTGTCGGCATCGAGCGTAACCGTGCCGTTGCCGGAAATGCCGAGGGCGGATGTCAGGCTCAGCGAGCCGCCGGTATTGGCGTTCACCGTGATGGCGCCGACCGTGGCGTTCAGCGAGACCGATCCGACCGTAACGGCCGGTGCCACGAGGCTCAGCAAGGCGGCGCCGGTATTGGTTACGTTGGCGTTGATGGCCAATGCCGTGGCCGCAGAGATAGAGCTCGTTGTCGTCGCCGACGCCGTCAGCGGGTTCGCGATGGTGAGGCTGCCATTCACCACGCCGAGCGTGACAGCGCCATGCGTGGCGGTCAGCGTGGTCGGTCCGCTGACGGTCAGGCTCTGCGGGCCGGGTTGCGTGCCTGTCGTAATGAACACGGCATAGCCCACACCAACCGAGACAGACGAACCGGTAATCGAACCTGCCAGATTAAGGCTTTGTCCCGCACCGACCGTCACCGCGCCTCCGGCATTGATCGACGCCGTCGAGGCGAGCGTCAACGCCGTATCGGAGACAAGCGAGATGGCGCCGCTGCCGCCCGTGGTCAGCGTGCCGGCATCGCTCAACGTGCCGTTGAGTGCGCTTGCCGTCATCGTTATCGAGCCGCCAGAGGTGGTGACGCCGCCGGTCGTGCCGATGCCGATCGACTGGGCGTTGAGCGACAACGAGACGCCGGCGCCGCTAGTGGCGCTCAGCACGGCCGAGTCCGTTATCGTGCCGTCGGCGATCAGCGAGACCGTGCCGCTACCGCCCAGCGTCACCGCATTGCCGATAGTGATCGTGCCAGCACCGCTATTATTCGCCTGAACGATCAGCGGATTGGCGGCGTTGGTTGCGGTCAGCCCCGCGCCCGCGCCAAAGCTCACCGTCTGGGCTGTCAGGGTCAGGGCGCCCACGCCGGCGCTGGTCACATTGGCATTGATCGCCATGCTGGCGCCCGAAACTGTGGACGCGCCCTGACTGTTCATCGTGAGTGCGCCGTTGATCGTAACCGGCCCGCCAGGTGCCGACAGCGTCACCGCACCCGATGTGCCCGTCAGCACCGTCGTGCCAACAGTGCTGATGCCGGTGCCGCCGGTGATCGAGATGGTCGACCCACTCATCGTGCCGGCCAGCATCACGAGGCCGGACGTGCCGGTTACCGTGATGGCGCCACCGGCGGTCAGCGAGCCGAGGGCGGTGATGCCGTTGGTGGCCCTCAGCGAGATCGTGCCGTTTGCCGTCGTAATCGACCCACCGGACCCGACGCTGACCGACTGGCCAGTCAGCCGGACGCTTGAGCTTCCCGTCGCGTTGATCGCGGCCGTGTCGGACACGATGTTGTCCGCCATAAAGGTGACGCGGCCCGACCCGGCGACGCCGACCGCATTGCCAATGGTCAGCGAATTGCCGCCATTGGCATCAAGGACGATACCGGCGGCATCGGTGTTGAAACCAGCGCCCGACGCGATCGTAACATTGGCGGCCGCCAGCGAGATGGCGCCACTGCCGGAATTGACCACGGTCGACGAGATGGTCAGGTTGTTGCCGGTGACACTGGCGACGCCGGCGCTGCTGATCGTCATCTGATTGCCGATCGACACCGTGCCGCCCGACGAGGCTAGCATGACGGCGCCGGTGCTGGCGCTCAGTGCGGTCGTGCCGCTGGTGCCGATGCCGTTGACGCCAGTGATGGAGATGCTGGTGGCACTCTCCGACCCGGACAGGTTCACCATGTCCGAGGCGCTGATCGTCAGCGTGCCGCCGACCGAAATTGTACTGCCAGCGGTGACGGTGCCGCCGCCCGCGACCAACGACAAATTGGCGGCGCCGATGCCGGTGATCGGGGCCGAATTGCTTATATTTCCGCTATCCGATTGCAACGTAACCGTACCGCTGCCGGCGATCCCGAGCGCGGTGGTGAGGGTGATCCCGCCGCCGCCGGTCGCGTCGACCGTGATGCCAGCGGCGTTCGAGGTAAGGTTGGCTCCGCTCGACACCGTCACGTTCGGCGAGGTCAGCGACAGCGCGCCCGCTCCGGCATTGGTGATATTGGCGCCAATAGCGAGGCTGTTGCCGGTGACAGTCGCGGCGGTCGCTGCGTTGACGATCAGCGCACTGGCGATCGACACCGATCCGCTGGTGGAACTGACGGTCACCGCGCCGGTCGTGCTGGTCAGCGTCGTTGAGCCGACGGTGCTGACGCTGCTGCCGCCCGTGATCAAGACCGTGGCGCCGCTCTTCGATCCGGACAAGGTCACGTTCTGCCCGGCTGACAGGCTCACCGCTCCGCCAGCCGACATGGTGCCGAGTGCCGTGATGTTGGTGCCGGCATTCAGCGAAATGGCGCCGGCGCCGCTCGTCGTCATCGTGCCGGAATTGCTGATTGACCCGGTCGTTGCGGTCAGCATGATCGCGCCACCGCTGGTCGCGGTCAGCGTCGTCGTTCCAACGGCGCTGATGCTGTTGCCGGCCGTGATCGAGATGGCGGCGCCGCTCTTCGAACCGGACAGGGTCACGTTCTGACCTGCTGACAGGCTCACCGCTCCGCCCGCTGACATGATACCGAGGGCGGCGATGTTGAGATCGGCATTCAAGGTGATGGCGCCAGCACCGCTCGTCGTCATGCTGCCGGAATTGCTGATCGACCCGTTGGTTGCGGTCAGCATGATCGCGCCACCGCCGGTCGCGGTTAGCGTGGTTCCGGCGACACCGGTGATGGTCGGCGTGCCGCTCTGCGTGTCCGGTGTCGTGACGGCTGCATTGCCGGCGGCGAGTGTAATGCTCGGGCCGGTCACTGCTCCGCCGATCGAGATGCTGCGCCCCGCAGAAAGGCTGATGGCGCCACCCGCCTGCATGCCGCCCGTCTCAGTAATATCGGTATCGGCGATCAGGGTGATGGTGCCGGCGCCGGTCGCATTCAGGCTGCTGGTATCGGTCAGGAAGCCGCCGCTGCCGGCGCTTGCCTGGGTTGCGGTGATCGAGATCGATCCGCCGCCGGTCTGGATGGCGCTGGCGATCGAAACATTCTGTGCCTGGATCAAGACATTGGTCGAACCGGACGCCGTGATCGCCGCCGCTGCGGTGTCGATGACGCTGTTATCGGCTTCCAACGTTATTGTCCCGGTACCCGACAAGCCGAGTGCCGCCGTAATGCTGAGCGTGCCGAGCGCTGCATCCGCCACGATGGCGCCACCAGCGGCGTTCAGAACCGCTCCCGTACCAAGGATGATGGTCGGTGCGGTCAATGAGACGGAACCCGGCCCGTTATTGGTCAGCGTCGACCGGATGGCGATGCGGCTCGCATTGATCTGCGACGTAGCGGTGCTGGACAGGGTGAGCTGGTTGGCGAGCGTAACGCGTCCAATCGAGCCCGCACCGGTCAGCGTAACAGCGCCGCCAGTCGCCGTCAGCGCCTCGGCGGCCGACAGGCTGAGCGTTCCTGTCCCGGTTATGCTGTCGGCTGTCGACTGAGCCGCGTCGTTCGCCGTAATGGTGATGGCGGGCCCGGTCATGGCGCCGGCAATGGTCACGTTGCGGGCCGCGTCGAGCGATATCGTGCCGCCGGCCGAAAGCGTCGCGTTCAACGAGATATCGGTATCGGCGATCAGCGAGATGGCGCCGCTGCCGCCCGCTGTCAGCGCACCGTTATCGGTCAGTATGCCGCCGCCGGTGCCGGTCGTGCTGGTAGCGCTGATGGAAATCGAACCGCCGCTGGTGGTGACGCCGCCGCCGCTATTGATCGTCACGGTTTGCGCCAGCATCGACACATTGGCTGTGCCCGAGGCCGAGATCAGCGCATTGTCGACCACCGCGTTGGTGGCCTCCAGCAGAATTGTCCCGGCGCCACCCAGGCTCAGCGGATTATTGATGGTCAGCGAGCCGGAAGTGGCGAAGGCGGTGACCGCACCGACGTTGGCGTTCAGCGCTGCGTTAGTGCCAAAGGTGATGCTCGGCGCCAGCAGCGACAAGGCGCCCGAGCCGATATTGCTCAGGCTCTGATTGACTGCGATGCTGTTGCCGGTAAAGGCAGAGGCGAGGCTGGCGGACACGGTCAGCGGATTGGCGATGGTGATCGAGCCGCCGGTCGCTGTCATCGCTACCGCGCCGCTGGTGGCGGTCAGCGTCGTTGTGCTGGCAAAGCTGATGGCTGGCGTACCGCTGGCCACGGTATCGGCCGTCTTAACCGCCGCATCGCCGGCCCAAACCGAAATGCCGGTGACGCTGGTCACGGCACCACCCAACGATATGCTGCGTCCGGCATCGACGGTGATTGATCCGGTGGATGCCGTCAGCCCGGCGGTATCGGTGATATCGGTATCGGCGATCAGCGTGATCCCGCCGGTCCCGCCGGCCGAGATCGTGCCATTGCCGGTCAGGAACCCGCCGCCCAGGCTGGTCGCGGCACTGGCGGTAATGCTGACCGAGCCGCTGGCGCTGGCAATGCTGGAGCCGATCGAGATGTTCTGACCGCTGGCTGAGATGTTGCCGACGCTGGAGATCGGCGCCGAGGCCGAGATGGCAATGCCGCCGGTCCCGGTCAGAGCGAGCCCGCCGCCGCCGCTGGTGGTAATCCCCGACAGCACATTCAGCGTGTTGGCGGCGGTCAGCGAGAACAGCGCCGATCCGGCATAGGAGATTGCGGTATTGACGTTGATCGTGCCGGTCTTATTCGCCGTCAATCGTAGTAGTGCTGTGCCGGGCGAGGTGAAGGTCGTGCCGGCATTGATATCGAGCAGACCGTTGCCCGCCTGGGTATCGGCCGTCGTCGCGGCGGTGCTGCCGGCTGTGACCAGGATGGAATTGGCGGTCGAGCTGTTGCTGAGATTGGACGACAGCGGCGCCGCCAGGGTGATGTGTCTTCCAGCACGGATGGTCAGCGCGTCGGCGGCGCTGACGGCGCCAGAGATCGTCATGTCGGTATCGGCGGTCAGCGTGATATTGCCGGTTGTCCCGCTGCTGCCAGTCGAGATCGTGCCGGTATCGGTCAGCGAGCCGCCGCCGACGCTGGTCGGCGCACTGGCGGTTACCGCGACCGCCCCGCCGCCGGTGGTGATGGCGCCGCCCAAGCTGACATTCTGACCGGACAGGGTGATCGCCCCGCTGCCAGAAGTGGTCAGCGTGCCGGCATCGTTCAGCGCGCCTTCGGTCCCGCTTGAGGGCGAGGTTGCGGTGATGGTGATCGCGCCGCCGCTGGTGGTGATGCCGCCGGGACCGCTGATCGAGACGTTCTGCGCCTGCAGCGATACGTTTGAGGTGCCGGCTGCGGTGATCACGGCGCTGTCGGTGATCGTATTGTCGGCCTCCAGCAGGACCGTACCGCTGCCGCTGATGCCAAGGGCCGACGTAATGCTCATTGAGCCGCCGCTATTGGCATAGGCTGTGATATTGCCGCCGGTTGCCGCGAAGCCGGCGCTGCTGCCGATCGTCACCACGGGCGCGGTCAGGCTGAGCCCGGCCGGACCGGAATTGGTGATCAGCGAATTGATTGCGATGTCGCCGGCGGTGATCGATGCGCTAGTGACCGCTGATACCGTCAGCGCGTTCGCGATGGTCAGCGTGCCGCCCGTGTCGCTCAGGCTGACGCCGCCAGTGGTCGCGGTCAGTGAGATGGTGGCGCCCATCAAGTTCAGATTGGCCGTGCCGGTCACCGTATCGGCGGTTGTCAGCGCCGTATTGCCGGCCAGAACCGTAATGCTACCGGCACTCATCGTGCCCGCCACTGTCACGCTGCGCGCAGCCTCAATCAGTAGCGCGCCTGATGTTGTGATCGCGTTGGTGTCGGAAATATCGGTATCGGCGATCAGCGTGACCGTGCCGCCACCCGCCGAGATCGTGCCGGTATCGGTCAGGAACCCGCCACCATTACTGACCGGCGCGCTGGCGGTGATCGAGACGGCGCCGCCGCCGGTCGAGATCGCCCCGCCCAGTGTCACATCCTGTGCCGAGAGGGTGATGCTACCGCTGCCCCCGGTGCTGATGCTGGCCGAATCACTCAAAACCCCGCTGCCGGTACCGGTCGAGTTGCCGATCAGCGAAATCGATCCGCTGCTGCTGGATATGCCTGCAGAGATCAGGATGTTCTGACCGCTGGCTGAGATGTTGCCGACACTGGAGATCGGCGCCGAAATGGCGATCCCGCCGGTTCCGGTCAGGGTGAGCCCGCCCCCGCCGCTGGTGGTAATCCCGGCCAGGACGTTCAGCATGTTGGCGGCGGTCAGCGAGAACAGCGCCGGTCCGGCATAGGAAATGGCGGTATTGACGTTGATCGTGCCGGTCTTGTTGGCGGTCAGGCGTAGCAGCGCCGTGCCGGGAGAGGTGAAACTGGTTCCAGCATTAATGTCGAGCAGGCCGTTGCCCGCCTGGGTATCCGCCGTGGTCGCGGCAGCACTGCCGGCAGTGACCAGGATGGAGTTGGCGGTCGAGCTATTGCTGAGATTGGATGAGAGCGGCGCCGCCAGGGTGATGTGTCTTCCAGCACGGATGGTCAGCGCGTCGGCGGCGCTGACCGCACCGGTGAGGGTCATGTCGGTATCGGCAATCAGGGTGATATTGCCGGTTGTTCCACTGCTGCCGGTGCTGATGCTGCCGCTCTCGGTCAGCGATCCGCCGCCGACGCTGGTCGGCGCACTGGCTGTGACCGCAACCGCCCCGCCGCCGGTGGTAATGGCTCCACCCAAGCTGACATTTTGGCCGGACAGGGTGATGGTACCGCTGCCCGCCGTGGTCAGATTGCCGGCATCGTTCAGCGTTCCCTCGGTCCCGCTTGAGGGCGAGGTCGCGGTGATCGTGATCGCGCCGCCGCTGGTGGTTATATTGCTGCTGATCGAGACGTTCTGCGCCTGCAGCGAGACGTTTGAGGTACCGGCCGCAGTGATCACGGCGCTGTCGGTGATCGTATTGTCGGCCTCCAGCAGGACCGTGCCGGATCCGGAGATTGCCAGCGCCGCACTGATGCTGATCGAGCCGCCGCCATTGGCATAGGCGGTGATATTGCCGTGTGCCGCCGCAAGACCGGCGCCGCTATCGAAGGTCAGGGTCGGCGCGGTGAGGGTGAGAGCACCCGAGCCGTTATTGGTCACCAGCGCCGCGACATCGATGTCGCTGGCGGTCAGGCTCGATCCGGTGGCTGAGGACAGGGTCAGCGGATTGGCGATGGTGATCGCGCCATTGGCGGCGGTCAGGCCGATCAACCCGGTTGATGCGGTGAGGGTGGTGGCGCCTGTGAGGTTGATGTTCTGGGCGCCGGCCTGGGTATCGGCGGTGATCGCGCCGGCATAGCCTGCCGCGACCGAGATGCTGCTGCCATTGACCGAGCTTGCCAGATAGACGGCACGGCCGGCATCGATGGTGACCGCACCACCGGCCGCGAGAGCACCCGAGGTGGTGATATCGGTATCGGCGGTGAGAGTGATGCCGCCTGAGCCGCCGGCCGTGATCGTGCTGCTATCGGTCAGGAAGCCTCCGGTGCTGGCAGAGCTTGAGCTCGCCGTGATGGCAACCGAGCCGCTGGCGGTCGTGATCGCGCCGCTGAGCGAGACCGATTGGCCGAGCAGCGTGACCGAGGAATTGCCCAATGCTGCGATCGTCGCGGTATCGGTCAGCAGGTTATCGGCCTTGAGCGTGACCGTGCCCACACCGGCCAGCGTTAGCCCTGAGGTGATGCTGAGCGAGCCCGTGTCATGCAGCAGGATATTGCCCGACGCGGTCAGCGTGACCGGGTTGAATATGGTGTAGCTGGGGGCGGTCAGTGTCAGCGTGCCCGATCCCAGATTGCTGATCGCAGCGCCGATCGAGATCGCATTGGCGGTGATCGTCGAGGCTGCCGGCGCTGTGATGCTGAGCGAACCAGAGTTGGTGATCGTGCCGCCGGTGGCGCTGAGCGCCACACCGCCGGTCGTCGCGGTCAGGCTGGTCGCACTGGTGATGGCGAGGGTGCCGGTGCCGCTCTGGGTATCAGCCGTCTGTACCCCGGCATAGCCGGCGGCAACGGTCACGCTGGCGCCGCTGATCGAGGCCGGCATGGTGATGCTGCGTCCGGCCTCCAATATGGCGGCCCCGCCGGCGGTGAGGTTGCCCGAGGCGGTGATATCGGTATCGGCGGTGAGAGTGATCCCGCCGGTGCCGCCGGCCGTGATCGTGCTGGTATCGATCAGGAACCCGCCGGCGCCGGCAGAGCTTGAGCTTGCCGTGATGGCGACCGAGCCGCCCGCCGTGCTGATCGCAGCGCCGATCGAGACATCCTGCGCCAGGATGGAGACGGCAGAGGTTCCCGATGCGGTGATCGCGGCACTGGTGTTGATGGTCTGATCAGCCTGCAGCGTGACCGTGCCGGCGCCCCCAATGGCCAGCGCCCCGGTGACGCTCATCGACCCGCCACTGGCATAGGCCAGGATATTGCCGACACTGGCAGTCAGACCCGCACCGGCGCCAAAGGTGATGATCGGCGCGGTCAGGTCGAGCGTGCCAGCCCCGGTATCGCTGACCACTGCATTGACCGCGATGGAGCTGCCGGTGACGTTGATCGTCGACGCGCTGGTGAAGCTGGTCGCACTCGCGAACACGATGCCGCCGCCGCCCGCGTTGAGCGAGATGGCGCCGCTGGTCGCCGTCATCGGCGAGCTGCCGGAGATGCTTAAGCTCGACGCACCGGTCAGCGTATCGGCGGTCTGCACGGGGATGTAATCGGCGGCGACAGTGATCTGCGATCCGGTCAGCCCGCCGGCGAGGTTGATGCTGCGCCCGGCCTCCAGCGTGACCGCACCCCCGGCGGTGAGCGCACCCGTTGCAGAGATATCGGTATCGGCGATCAGCGTGATGGCGCCCGAGCCGCCGGCCGTGATCGTGCTGCTATCGGTCAGGATGCCGCCGCCGGCATTGGTGGCGGCACTGGCGGTGATGCTGACCGACCCGCCGCCCGTTGAGATCGCCCCGGTCAGGCTGACGATGCGCGCCAGAATGGCGAGATTGGCGGTGCTGGTCGCGGTTATGGCGTGATTATCGGTGAGGCTGTTATCGGCCTCAAGCGTGACCGAGCCGGTGCCGCCGATGGTGAGGCCGGAGGTGATGTTCATCGACCCGCCGGCGGCATAGACCAGGATGTTGCCGAGATTGGCGTTCAGGCTGGCCGCCACCGGTACGGTGATGACCGGCGCTGTCAGGCTGAGCGCGCCCGATCCGGCATTGGTCACCGCGGCGGCGATGGCGATCGCATTGCCGGTGACGCTGGACGCCGTCGTACCGGATACGCTCAGCGCATTGTTGATTGAGACCGTGCCGCCGGATGCGGAGAGCGCCACCGCACCCGATGCGGCGGTCAGGCTGGCGGCAGAACCGATGCTGAGCGTGCCGGTGCCTGTGAGCGTATCGGCGGTCGAGACGGCGCTATCGCCGGCCAAGGCCGAGATCGTCGACCCGCTCATCGTCCCGCCAAGCGTGAGGTTGCGGCCGGCCTCGATGGCGATGGCGCCGCCCGCCGTGATCGCGGCGGTGGCCGAGACATCGCTATCGGCGGTGAGATTGACGCCGCCGGTGCCATTGACGGTCAGCGCCCCGGTATCGGTCAGCGTGCCGCCACCCAGGCTGGTATTGGCGCTGGCCGTCGCATTGATCGCCCCGCCATCGGTCGTGATGGTGTTGGAGATGGTGATCGTGCGCGCCAGCATGGTGACGGCGGTGCCGCCGGTCGCGGTGATGGCGCCGCTATCGATCAGGCTGTTATCGGCCTGCAGCAGCACCGTGCCGGAGCCGGTAATGCCGAGTGCGCCGGTGATGCTCATCGACCCGCCGGCGGCATAGGCCAGGATATTGCCGACCGCCGCATTGAGGCCGGCGCCGGCGCCGAAGGTCACGGTCGGCGCGGTCAGGCTGAGCGCTCCCGCTCCGGCATTGGTGACACTGCCATTAATCGCGATGCTGGTGCCGGCGACGGTCGACGCGGTCAGGCTCGACAGGGTCAGCGGATTGGCGATCACCACCGAGCCGCTGGTTGCACTCAAGGCGACCGAGCCGGAGGAGGCGGTCAGGGTGGTGGCGCCGGCGATGCTTAAGGATGGCGTGCCTGCCAGCGTATCGGCGGTCTTGACCGCCGTGAAGCCGGCGGCGACCGTAATACCAGTGCCGGTCATCGATCCGGTCAGGCTGATGGTGCGGCCGGCCTCAAGGGTCAGCGCCCCGCCGGCGTTCAGATTGGCGAGGGCTGCGATATCGCT
>CAIZEE010000103.1 GCA_903931835.1 uncultured Elstera sp. | reverse complement strand
CATCTCGGCGCGCAGATCGACATAAGTGCCGGGCTTGGCCGCCTGATTGATCCATTCGAACGCCCCGCCAGCCTTGGTGCGGACGCCGGCGAAGAACGTGATGGCGCTACCGATGTCACGCGGCGACAGGCCAAGTTTGCCTGCGGCCAGCAGGAAATTATCGCGTGAGTTTCGATGGTCGCTATAGCGCCCGCCGGTGCTGTATTTCGCGGCGTTGGTGGCAGACGAGCTGACGCCGACCAGAGCGTCGTGGTGGAGTGCCGTATCATCGGTGATCGACATCAATACGCGGCCCATATCCGAGAACAGCAACCGGCCCTGCGTCAGCTTCGCCGTCCATTGCAGCTTCACCGTATCGGCATGGTTGAACCGCTCCGACGTGTCGTCGGCGTTCCAGAACAAGGCTGAGACCGACGACTTGCCCGACGGATTGATGAGGCGCAGCGTCCGGCCGCGCGGCACCAGCACCGACCAGTACCAGCCGCCAGGAATGGTCTCGCGATGCAGGATGACATCCTTGTCCAGTTCGACGGGATTGGCCTCAACCGACACGCTGCCGCGCGCAGCGGCCCAGGCGGCGGCGCGCTCCTTCAGCTCTGCGTAGCGCTTGCGATAAGCGTCTCTTGGGTCGGTCATCATACCTCCAGCGTCGCCGCGTTCTTCTCATTCTTCAGGCTGTCATGCCCGAAAATCTGATCCGATGGGGCTGTATCGGGCATCGAAATTTCACCGATGGCAAGCAGCGTTCTAAGATAGCGGAAGGCGTTGATTGATTGCGCCACCAGATGATCGCCGGCGGTGATTTCCGGGAAGCGCGGCGGGTTGTCGGCGCTAACGAATTCCGGCATCGGCTTCACCACTGTGTGGTAGTCGAGCGCGCAGAATAGGGGGAAACTGTAGCGCTCGACCGGCGTCTTCAGCACGCGATGGCCGGTCGCAACGAAACGGCCATTCGACCAGGCCTCCAGCATATCGCCGATATTGACGACGAAGGCGCCTGGGATCGGCGGCGCCTCAATCCAATCGCCATCGGCATTCTGCACCTGCAAGCCCGGCTTGGTCGCATGCAGAATGGTGAAACATTCGAAATCGGTATGCGGGCCGATGCCAAAACCGCTGGTGTCGCCGGTATTGTTTTGCGGGTAATGGACGAGGCGCAATTGCGAGGTCGGTTTGGTCACGAGCGGCTCGAAGTAAGTCTCCGGCAACCCCAGTGCCAGCGCGAAGCCCCGGAACATCACGTTCCCCAGGGCCAGGGCCGCGTTGTAGTAAGCGTTGATGTCGGTCTTAAAGCCCGGCAGCTCGGCAGGCCAAACATTCGGGCCCAGCATGCGGTTGCCGGCGAGATAATCCGGATCGCTGGCGGGCAGATCGAGCGCCAGATCAAAGGCTTCCTTCAGATCGACCTTGGTTGGCTCGTCATTGTAATAGCCTTCTTCGCCGGTTGGCACGTAGCCCCGATGACAGGTCGATTTGCCGATATAGTATTTCTGCTTGGTCTCGAGCGGCAGCGCGAAGAAATCTGCAGCGGCAGCCTCCAGGCGTTCGATCAGCGCCGGCTCAGTGCCATGATTGGTGATGTAGAGGAAACCGACATTGCTCGCGGCATCGGCTAGTTCCGAAGCAGTCTTCGCTTTGGCCGTCGCATCGCTACCGAAAAGCGGCCCGATATCGATCAGCGGAATATGGTCGAACGCGGCGGTCATGACGGCTCCTCAGGCGAATAGCGGGGCGAGATCGGCGTGCTCTCTGTTCGTATCCTCCAGCCGCCATTGTGCCAAGGGCGGTGTGACGGTGAACAGCGATTTGCCTTCAAGCCAGGGTAGCGTCGAGCGTGTGATCTGCCAGGGCACACCATCGATGGGCGCCACTCTTCCATAGACGATGCGCAAATCCATCCGCGCTTCGGCCCGGTCACGGGCGCCTGAGGCTAAATCCTGTTTGACCAAATCAGCCAAGGAATCCGCCTCAGGCAGCGCGATGCTGCGGTTGCGGATTTCGATGAAATGGTCGCCGGCGACGACGAGCATCGTGTCCTGCCCGAGCGTGAAGGCGGCCAGCAAGGCGTCGGGCGGTGTCTCACGCACCCAATCCTCACGATAATCGGCGTGGAGCCCGGTTTCGATCAACAGGTCTCCGTCAATCTTGTAACCCGCTTCGTCGGGTGGGCCGCCCGGCGGCTGATAGTCGAACTGGCGACGCCAGCGGCAGATTTCACCGTCCACCTCAAGCACACCGCCGAAGCCCTGCATCGCCGCGAGCGCCAACAGATCGGCATCGGAATACGCGATGAACCCCTCGCCAGCCGGCTTTGGCCGCTTCGCTGGCACGCGGATATCGCCGAACATCGAACGTGTCTGGAGCCACAGCACCTCGGTCGTCGTGTCACTGCTGCCATCGGGAAAGACCATGATGGATCGGCGCCACAGGCCGGTGAGTTCGGGGGGGACAAACATGGGAGATCGACCTGCAAGGGCTGCGCCAGAAATCTGCCTTGTCACGGGCCTGCTGGAAAGCCTCGTGTCACCCTGGCGCGACTATTGGGAAATTTCAGATTTATACCCTTGAGTGTCTACAACCTGGAGGCGATCATAAGGATGTAATGGCCTTAGCCGTCGATACCGGGGGCCGGGACGGCGCGATAACTTCTTGAGAGACCGCATCTGAGATGACAGCGTCCATCGAATCCGAATCAGATCTCCAAATGGGTTCAGCAGCGGCCGAACTTGTCCGAATCGTCGAAGTTACCAAGAGTTTCGGCGAGAAGGTCGCGTTGAGGGATATATCCTTTTCGGTCCCAGCCGGTCAGATTTGCGGGTTGCTCGGCCCGAATGGTGCGGGCAAGACGACGTTGTTTCGACTGCTGATGGGGATTCTGAAACCATCAAGCGGGGAGCTGTCGATCGACGGGTATGATGCGTTTGAGGATCGCGTATCGGTAAAGCGGATTATCGGTTTCTTGCCCGACGAGCCGATTTTTTACTCCTATCTTTCAGGCCGGGAAATTCTGGAGCTGAGCGCGGGGATGCACGGCCTCGACGTTCGGGCGACCATGGCTCGCATCGCCCCGATTATCGAAACGCTTAGGCTTGCGGGCGATCTCGATAACTTCGCTGAAGACTATTCCAGAGGCATGAAGAAGAAGCTCGGACTGCTGCTGGCTCTGTTGCATGAGCCAAAGTTGCTCGTGCTCGACGAGCCGACGAATGGCTTGGATGTTGAGGCAACGCATATTTTCTATGATCTGATCACCAGCCTTGCCGAGCAAGGCCGGACCATTCTGTTCTCGACCCATCTGATGGATCATGTCGCAAGACTGTGTTCGCACGTCGTCGTTATCAACGAGGGCTGCGTCGTCGCAAGGGGGGCGCTCGACGATTTGCGAGCGGCCCATGACAATGCCGATCTTGAGACGATCTTCCTGGATTTAACGTCGGGTAGCACTCGGCCGTGAGCGGGGCGAGCGTTCAGCAACCGGGCTATTGGCGAACCATCCAGTTGCTGCTCCGGACGTCACGAAAACGCGCGACTGGAAGATGGCGACGGCAACGTGCGCTTCTCAGTCAGCGGACCCAACGGGCACCAACCGGCTGGCGGTCGGTGGGCAGCGGGATATTGTTCATGGTTTTCGCCGTTCTAAGCACCGTTCCAGCCGCGTTTATGGTTCATGAGGCCGTTCGAGCGGGGGAGCGGCTTAGCATCGAAGACCAAGGTAAGGTTGCGGTCGACGGCTGGTTCTGGAGCAGGCTCCGCGACGCCGCCGCCCAGGCGCACGGCTCCCCCGATTTCGATCAGGTGCTAGACCGCCTGATGCAGCCGTATTACGCAACCGAGGCCGCGCGGATTGTGAGGGACGGCGGCGGCGATGCCGCATCGATCGCTGCCGGACTGCAGGAAGCCATCCGCAATCATTGGCCTAGGACCCTCGTCCTCATCGACCGGGCAGCCCCCGGGATTCGTGCGCTGCCGGAATTTGGGGCTCTGCCGGCGATGCTCGGCTCGCTGGTTTTGCTAATGTGGGGCGTCATGATCGTCCTGCAATCGGAAGGCCTCGACTTCGACTTGGCACGACGTCGCCATCCGATGTGGGAGTGGCTGTTCAGTCATCCGGCTCCGCCAGCCGCAATCTTTATTGCTGAACTATTGGCGCCGCTTGCGGCCAATCCGGTCTACTGGGGGGCGCCGCTTTTGCCGGGGCTGCTTTATGCGCCTGTCTACGGGGTGAACAGGGCGGTGCTTGCGGTGATCCTGGTGGGAGTCCCGATCGCTCTTGCTGCCGCGTGTCTCGGCAAGGCGTTGGACATTGCCGTCATGCTGCGCCCATCACCGAAGTCCCGCGGTGCGATTTTTGGCCTCATGAGCTGGTGCAGCGCCACGATCTGGATGTTGCTCGTGTTCGGGTCGTCTCAGTTTAGGCTGGTGGCGCTGCCGCTGGCGAAAGCGCTTGCCCCCTTAACAGCCATTCCGTGGCCATGGCTTGGGCTGTTCCTGGGTCAGCGCGCCGATGGCACATGGTCGTTCTTCGCCGGCGTATTGGCGTGCTGGATTGGGGCGACGATTGTTATCGCGGCCGCGATCCTGATCGCCCTGTGGGGTGCGCGAAATGGATTGGAGTCGGCGGCGACCGTCCCGCGTCCGCGCAGCCAGGGATCCAACGGCAGTCCGTTCGCGGGGACGAACCCACTGTTCCGTAAGGAGATATTGTGGTTCCTGCGCGACCGGAGTGCGGTGGTGCAGGCCATTCTGCTGCCGCTATCCTTGGGCGCGCTACAGGTGCTCAACCTGCATGCGCTGCTCGCCACGGCGCAAGGCGGCTGGACCTTCATCTGCGGTATAGGGATCATCTTCGGGACCTATTTCCTGACGATCGTCGGACCCCGATCGCTAGCGTCGGAAGGTGCTGCCCTATGGATCGCGCTAACCTGGCCGCAGGGGCTCGAGACCCTGCTGAAAACCAAGGCGCGGCTTTGGGGGATACTCGCGAGCGCGATCGTAACCTTGGTTTTCGCTTTCGCCATCTGGCGCAGTCCTGGTGATTTCTGGAAGATCGCGCTGGTCGCTATCGCTTGGCACGTCTTTGCGCGCAGCCTTGCCGACAAGGCAGTTACGCTGGCGACCGTCACGTCCGAGTCGGGCGAGGTTCAAAGGGTTTCTCGCGGGCAGCGATGGGCCGCGACGTTGGGAACCTTCGCGTTTTCGATCGGCGTTTTCACCGAACAATGGGGGCTGGCCATCGCCGGCGTTGTCTATTCGATTATGACGGCTGCCGCGATGTGGCAGAATTTCCGCGCGCATCTACCCTATTTTTACGACCCATGGTCTGAAGGCCTACCTGAGCCGCCGACGCTGATGCACGCCATGATCGCGATCAGCACTTTGATCGAGCTCGGCTCGGTTCTTTCGGCGGGGCTGGTTTCGATTTTAGGAAAGGACATGATCGCCGTTGTAGCGGTGATGAGCTATGGCACGTCGGCGCTGGTCGTCGCGCTGGCTTTGGTGTGGTTCTTCCACCGACGCGAGGTTCCGCAGAGCGTCATATGGCTCTGGCCGGAGGCGGTAACGTTGATCAAGCTGCCACGACCGCTCGCAACTTGTGTCTGGCTCGGCGTCGCGGTTGTGGTCGGTCTAATCCTGGGACTGTTTGGATCGGGCTATGTCGAGGTCTTACGGCACGTCTCCATCACATCGGAGCTGTTGCGCATTGCCGATGCAGCCCGGGCGAGCATCCCCCATTTCGAGATCGCGTATCTCGTCATGGGTGTGTTGATTGCGCCGGTCGCCGAGGAGTATCTGTTCCGCGGATTGCTGTACCGATCCTTGGACAAGGAATGGGGCGGCTGGCGCGCCGTGGCGGGAAGTGCCGCGTTTTTCGCCGCCTATCATCCCATGCTGGCGTGGGTGCCGGTTGGTCTGTTGGGTGCGGTCAATGCGCTTTTGTTCAAGCGATCCGGGCGATTGATGCCTGTGATCGTGGTTCATATGGTCTATAATTTAATCGTTCTACAGGTATAGCTTTATCAGGCGCCCCGGATCGTCACCACTTGCGAGCAGGCGGTTTAAGGTAGGAAGTGGTATGCCTAAGACAGGATCTGACAGATGAGTTTCCAAATTGCCGATCGCTGGTTCGAGTTCGAGACGATCGGCGATGGCATCACGCGCATTTGGGAACCGCATGTCATCCCGCTCATGCAATGCAATATCTGGCATGTGCGCGGGCGCGATCGCGATATCCTGGTCGATACCGGAATGGGGGTGGCCAGCCTCAGCGATGCGGCGAAGCATCTGTTCGACAAGGCGCTGAGTGCTGTTGCCACTCATAGCCATCTCGATCATGTCGGCTCGCTCTATGAGTTTCCCGACCGCATCATCCATCGGGCGGAAGCCGCACTGGTCGCGCATGACGACGAGTCTGCGTCCTTGAACGCTGCTGATTATCCGCCGGCGCAGCTTGATGGCTATCGGCGTGCCGGTTATCACGTCGAGGATTGCTATGTCACCGCCATCCCGCGCCATGGCTACAACCTCGCCGAGTTCAGCCTGAAAGCGGCCCCGGCAACCCGTTTGGTCGATGAGGGCGATATCATCGATCTGGGCGACCGGCATTTTGAGGTGCTGCATCTTCCCGGTCATTCGCCGGGCAGTATCGGCTTGTGGGAGGCGTCGACCGGCATCCTGTTTTCCGGCGATGCGATCTATGACGGGCCGCTGCTCGACGAGGGCGGGGATAGCGACATCCCGGCTTATATCGCGACCATGCATCGGCTGGAGTCATTGCCTGCCCGCGTGGTTCATGGCGGGCATGATCCAAGTTTTGATGGGGCGCGGCTGAAGGTCTTGGCGCGGGCCTATCTCGACCGACGCGAGGTTTAGAGTGCGATCGTTTCAGGTTGCCTCAACCTGAAACATGAATCGCCCTCTATCCATTTGGTTAGGGTCTGATTCACGGTTCAAGTTGAACCGATCAGACCCTAGCGGGCGGCTTCCGCCCCCAACAGCTTCGGCAGGTCGCCCAATATCGCGATCAGGGTGAAGGCGCTAGTTCCGACCGCCATGAACAGCGCGGCACCGACGCACATGGTCGGCTGAAAGCCCATGCGCAGGCTGTTGAACACCTTGATAGGCAGCGTTTCGACCGACAGGCCGGCCACCATATAGGCGATGATGTATTCGTTCAGGCTG
>CAIZEE010000102.1 GCA_903931835.1 uncultured Elstera sp. | reverse complement strand
TTTCGACATAGAGGATGGTGTATTTGAGCTTCATGGCGCGTGTCTCCCGGTACAGGCAGATGCGATCATGCCCGCCGGACGCCCCTACTTCTTGAAAATATGCGACAGCCTCAGCGGTCCGTCAGCTTCAGCTCGATCCGCCGGTTGCGCTTGCGCGACGCGTCGTCGGAACCTGCGACCAAAGGCTGGAATTCACCGAACCCGGCGGCGGTCAGATGCTCCGGCGCTATGCCCTGGGCGACCAGGAATTTCACCACGGCGATGGCGCGCGCGGTCGAGAGTTCCCAGTTTGAGGCGAATTGCGCGTTATGGATCGGCAATTGGTCGGTATGGCCGTCGACGCGCAGGATCCATTTGAGGTCGGCCGGAATTTTCGGCGTGAGTTCCTTCAGCGTGTTCGCCAGCGTCTTGATCTGATCGCGCCCGCGTTGGCCGAGCACGGCGGAACCCGGGTCGAACAGCACCTCCGACTGGAAGACGAACCGGTCGCCGACGATCTGGATGTCCTGGCGGTTGCCCAGCACCTGGCGCAGCCGGCCAAAGAATTCCGAGCGGTAGCGCGCCAATTCCTCAACCTTGCTCGCTAAGGCGGCGTTGAGCCGTTGGCCCAGATCGGCGATCTGCGCGTTCGCCTCCTTGTTCTTCGACACCTGGATATCTAGGGCGGCCTGGATATCGGAGAGCTGCTTACGCAATTCGGCGATTTGCAGGTTCAGCAATTCGACCTGGCGCTGGGCGGTGGTCGACAGCTCCTTTTCGTGGCTGAGCTCCCCTTGCGCGAGCTCGCGCAGCGCCAGCAGCTCCGACAGGCGGATATCGCGCTGCGCGATCGCCTTTTCGTCTTGGGCGTGCTTGGCGGTGAGGCTGCCGAGTTCGGTCTGCAGCCGCTCGGCGCGGTCATGCTCCGCACCCAATTGCCCGACCTGCTCCTTCAACTCGGCATCGGCGACCTTTTGCAAAGCCAAAGTGTCGGCCAGTTGCGCGAGCTCCCCTTTCAGCCGGTCGAGGGCGGCATCGCGGCCGGCAATCGCCTGAACCAGGAAGAACTGCGCCAGCACGAAGACCAGCACCAGGAACAAAATGACGATCAGCATGGTCGACAAGGCGTCGACAAAGCCTGGCCAGAAATCGACGCCGCCGCGATTGCGTCGAAGGCTGGCGCGCATCAGCGGATCTCGGTCTCTTCGGTGATGGCGGCGATGGTGCGCGCCACCAGCCGGATTTCCGTCCGCAATTCCTGCACCGTCTCGGCCCGGCTCTTCGACATCTCGTCGATCAGTCTGGCCAGATAAATTTCGATATTGCGCAGATGGTTGCGCGTGACGTCGTCGCCCTGTGGCGCTCCTAAGCGTTCGGCGAGGCGCGTCATGACCGGGCGCATCTCAATCTGGCTTTCGGCCAGCTGCGTCAGCAAGGTTTGCTGCGCCTTCATCTGTTCGCCTAAGCTGCTCAGCCGGTCGGTCAGCGTGATCAGGCCGGTGGTTGCCGCCATCCGCCCCTCTTCGCCGCGCGCGATCGTGCGCTGCAGGTTTTCCAGGCTATCCGCGCTGGTCTCGAGCAGCGCCTGGATATAGGCGGGAACGGATTGTTCGCCTTCGCCGACGCTGCCGGAGCTGACGCGGGTCTGGCCGGACAGCCATTCCTCCAGCTCGTTATAGAAGCGGTTCTGTGCGGCACCCGCCTGTAGATCGAGAAAGCCCAGGATCAGCGAGCCGGCAAGGCCGAATAGCGAGGAGCTGAACGCCGTTCCCATGGCGGCGAGCGGTGTCGCGAGGCCGCGTTTCAGATCATCAAACGCGGCGACCGCATCGCCACCCGACATGCTGAGCCGCCCGATCACGTCGCCGACCGAGCCCACCGTCTGGATCAGCCCCCAGAACGTGCCGAGCAATCCCAGCAGGATCAACAGCCCGATCAGATAGCGCGCGATGTCCCGGCCTTCATCCAGCCTGGCGCCGATTGAATCCAGCATCGAGCGGGTGGAATTGGGCGAAAGGCTGAGTTTGCCCTTTCGCTCGCCCAGCATGGCCGCCATCGGCGCCAGCATGCGAATGGTCGAGGTCGGGATGATGGTCGAGCTTTGGCTGTTCCCCTGGTCGCGGCCGAATTGCTCCAGCCAATTGATCTCCGGCGTCAGGCGCAGCACCTGCGCAATGGAGAAAACGCAGCCAAAGACGAGGATCGCCACGATCGTGCCGTTCAGGGCGGGATTGTGCAGGAACGCCATCTGCAGCACGGGGCTCAGCAAGGCGACCAGGATCGCGACGATGCCTAGGAAGACCGCCATGCGGATCAGGTACCGGCGGGTGCCGGTTAGGCGCATCATGGGGTTGGGCGCCTCATGAAGCCACGCCTCATGGTGCTACAACCGCGAGATCGACCCGGTCGGCCGATCCGCCGCCCTCTACCTGATTACCCAATGCCAACACATCGATCCTCGTACTCTTAACACCCTGCTCGATCAGATAGGACCTGACGGCAAGCGCGCGACTTAAGGATAAACGCCGCGTCTGGCTGATGGTTTCCGGCGTGCCGCTGGCATAGGCGGATAATTTCAGCCGCGCATCGGTGGAGCCCGCCATTTTGGCGACAATTCCGGCGACGGCCTTTTTGCTCGCATCGGTCAGATCCGCACTGTCGAGGGCGAACGGGACGCTGGCCTGGCTGACCGCCGGCGCCGACGGGTAGGAGGGGCTGGCGAGCGACGCGGTCTGCGTCTGCGCTGGCGCCGGCGTCACGTCTGGAATCTTGGCTGGCGGCGGCGGGGCAGGCGGCGGCACCTGACCGACCGGCTGGCGGTTGCCCTGCGCTACGGTCGGAGTGGGCGGTGGGGGCGTCTCGCTCTCAACCGGCGCAGTGGCTGCCGGCTTCGGCGTGGCCGCTGCGACTGGGGCGGCGGGGGGCGGTGTCGGCGTCGGAGCTGGCGTTGACGCGACCGGTTTTGGCGTCGGTGCGGGTGTCGGGGCCGGGGTTGCTGCCGGTGCCGGCGTGGCGGCGGCGGTGCGCTGCGGCGGCGGGGTATAGGCTGGCTTGGGTGCGGCTGCCGCTGCGCCGATGCCGGGCGGGCCGAAGAATTGGCTTTGCGGTTTGCCGCTGCTGGTGACGGGTGCGGCCGGCGCTTGTGCCGTGGCCGTATGCGGCGGGGTCAACAGTGTCGGCTCAGCATTGGTGGGTGGCGGCCCCAGCGATTCCAGCACATCCTGATTGACGATCACATTGCCGCGGCTCAAGGGCGGCATCGCCGTCTGCGACCAGGCGGCGTCGCCCACGCATAAAATGCTGCAGATCGCGACGCCCATGCGAAGAGAATGACTATATGTCGAAAGCTTCAGACGAACTGGATTCACTGCGAATCTTCTTGGGTTCATCGACGACCCATCCCCCCTGATATACGCCAAGCCGCACGCGTGCTGCCCAAACCTATGATAGGAGCGTTCGATACACAATAAAGCTCGGTATTGGTATCGGCGCGTTAGAGTGCGATCACCGATCAGACCCTAACGCTGGGCGGCCCGCTTGACCGTGGCCGCACCGCGCAACAAGGTGCCGAGCGGCAGATGCAACCGGTCATTGGCCGCCAGGATATCGCCCGATTGTGTCAAATCATGGCCGCCTGAAATCTCGGAAACATAGCCGCCCGCCTCACGCACCAGAACGATGCCGGCGGCGATATCCCACAGCGACAGGCCGAACTCAAAGAACCCGTCGCAGCGTCCGGCCGCCACATAGGCCAAATCGAGCGAGGCGGCGCCGAACCGCCTGATCCCGGCAACCTCGGGGATGAGGCGCTCCAGCACCGGCAGATATTGTGCGGCGTCGCCGCGCCCGCGATGCGGCACGCCGGTGGCGATGACGGCTTGGGACAATTCGCGGCGGCCCGACACGCGCAAACGGCGGTCGTTCAGATAAGCGCCGGCGCCGCGCTCGGCCCAGAACATCTCGTCATTGATCGGGTTGTAGATCACGCCGGCGACCATCTCGCCGTCACGCTCGAGCGCAATCGAGATGGCGAAATGCGGAATCCCGTGCAGGAAATTAGTGGTGCCATCCAGCGGATCGACGATCCAGCGATGATGGCCGTCCGTCCCCTTGGTCTCTTCGCTTTCCTCCATCAGCATCCCGTATTCGGGACGCGCGCGGGACAGCTCCTCGCGGATCGTCTTTTCGGCCATCAGATCGGCGGTCGAGACGAAATCGGACGGGCCTTTTTGCGAGACCTGAAGCTGCTCGACCTCGCCGAAATCATGGACGAGCTTGCGCGCTGCCTTCTGGGCCGCTTTGACCATGACGTTGATGACGGGGGAGCGAACGGCCATGGGAGCCCAACTTGACGATATAAGGAAACGGGAAGGAAGGAGAGAAGGGCGAAAGAACTAACCCTTCGCGCGCTCCATATAGGAACAATCCTCGGTGTTTACCACGATCTTGGTGCCGGCCTCGATGAACGGCGGCAGCATGACGCGCAACCCGTTTTCGAGCTTGCCCGGCTTATAAGATGAGGAGGCGGTCTGCCCCTTCACCACCGGATCAGCCTCGACCACCGTCAGGATGACGCTGTTCGGAATGACGGCGCTGATCGGCGTGCCTTCATACAAGGATAGCGTCACCTTCATGCCGTCCTGCAGGAACGCGGCCTTTTCGCCCAGCAATTCGCGCGGCACCTGGATCTGCTCATAGGTCGCTTCGTCCATGAAGGTCAGCGTCTCGTCGTCGCCGAACAGGAACGAATAATCGTCCTCATCGATGCGCACGCGCTCCACCGCCTCGCTGGAGCGAAAACGCTCATTCAGCTTGGTGCCGTTTTCCAGCTGGCGCAGCTCAACCTGCATGAAGGCCCCGCCCTTGCCGGGCGTGATGTGCGATGCCTTGAGCACGGCCCATAGCTTGCCGCGAAACTCCATGACATTGCCGGCGCGCAGTTCGTTAGCGTTGATCTTCATGACGTCATCTCTTGTCTTGAGGCAAAGGGGGATCCGCCGAAGCGAAAGCGGCGGGACACTAGCAGGTTGCCCTTGACGGGGCAATGCGAGCGGCGGTGAGTATAGTTTCTGCCCGCTGCGATGAGAGTCTGGCCATGATGACGCCCTGGTGGCATCCCGAACGCTATGCCGCGAGACGGCCCTATCTGATCGCACGCGCCCGCGTTTTGGCGGAAATCCGCTCTTATTTCGCGGCCTCATACTTTGTTGAGGTGGAAACGCCGGCCCTGCAAATCTCGCCCGGCATCGAGCCGCATCTGAGGGCGTTCCGCACCGAGATCGAGTTCCCGCATGGCGGATCAGCCCCGCTTTACCTGCATACCTCGCCCGAATTCGCCATGAAGAAGCTGTTGGTGGCGGGGGAAGAGCGGTTGTTCCAACTCGCCCGCGTCTACCGGAACGGCGAGCGGTCGGAGACGCATCACCCGGAATTCACCATGCTGGAATGGTACCGCGCGGGCGGGACGACGGATGATCTGATCGGCGATTGTCGGGCGTTGTTGTCGGGTGCTCTGCGCGCGGCCGGTCGGGATCGCTTCAGCCGGGGCGATGTTACCTGCGATCCGGGACGGCCCTGGCAGATCATTACAGTGGCCGAGGCATTCCAGCAGTATGTCGGCATCGATGTGCTGGCGACGGCACCCGATCCGTGGGCGCCCGATTTCGCGTTGCTGGCCGACGCTGCGCGCGGCGCCTGGATTGAGCCGCATGACGGCGACGATTGGGAGGCTCTGTTCTTCCGTATCTTCCTCGAACGCATCGAACCGCATCTGGGCACTCCGGTACCGACCGTGCTGAGCCAATACCCGGTCTCCATGGCGGCGCTGTCGCGCCCGATGCCAAACGACCCACGCGTCGCCGACCGGTTCGAGCTTTACGTCGCCGGCGTCGAACTCGCCAATGCGTTTGGCGAGTTGACCGATGCTGCAGAACAGCGGCGGCGGTTCGAGGCCGATAGCGACCGAAAACAGGCGCTTTACGGCGAGCGCTACCCGATTGATGAGGATTTCCTGAAGGCGCTGGAGTTTGGCTTACCGGAATGCGCCGGCATCGCGCTCGGCATCGACCGGCTGGTCATGTTGGCGACGGGGGCGGGGAGTGTCGAGGAAACGCTATGGGCGCCGGTGGCGGATCAGGATGGTTAGATCCCGCCGGTCAAATGATCCCGTATCCAAACGGCGAAATCGGCCTCGCTGACAGTTCCCGCGGCCAGAGCCTCCATCTGCTGGATGGCGTCCAGGTCGTCCACCTCAAGCGTTCTGCCGTTCAAATCCAGGAATAATTCCATCACCACGAAGCCCGTACGCTTATTGCCGTCGACGAACGGATGACCCCGGACAATACCAAAGGCGTAGGCTGCGGCAAGATCGGCTACATCCGGGTTCTCGCCATAAGCCACTAGATTTTCTCGTCGTGCGAGGGTGGATCGGAGCAAGCCCTCGTCCCTAATACCTGTCCCGCCGCCATGTTCGGCGAGCTGGGCGTCGTGAATCGCTAGAACGACGCTTTCCGCTATAAAGCGCCAGGACATAAAGCGTTATTTCGAGAGGGCGCGCAGGATTTTTCGGCGTTTCTTCATGATGCGCTCGGCGGCCGACATTTGCGTCTCGAACTCAGGGTCATAGGGTGTCAGGCGATAACCGTCTGGAGCTTCCGTCAAATAGACGATATCGCCCTTTTCGACCTTAAGCTGAGTAATGGCTTCCTTGGGTAAGACAAAGCCAACCGAGTTGCCGATTTGCGTGAGTTTGAGAGCGAGCATTGGCGATCTCCAGTGTTCTAACTGATGTTATAACACTAATCGCTGCTAAGCGAACTCTCCGCCTCGTCGATCGCTTGGGCCAGCGCTTTCACGCCAGCCGCAGCACCCTCCCCATGCGCCCACACCGCCTGGATCACCGCCAGGAAATCGGCACCGGCTGCGACCAGCGGTGCACAGTTAGCCGCCGTAATCCCGCCGATCGCGACCGCCGGCGTGGTCATGATCTCGCTCCACCATTCCAGCGTCTCGATCGAGGCGGTGTTGGTCACAGTCACGGACTGTGACTCGAAGAACGCGCCGAACGACACGTAATCCGCACCCGCCTCCGCCGCATCCATGCCGAGATGGCGGCTGTCGTAGCACGACACGCCGATCGACGCTTTGGCGCCCAAGCGCTTGCGGGCAGCGGCATAATCGGCCCCCTTCGCCAGATGCACGCCGTCAGACCCGAGCTCGGCGGCAAGCTCCACGGCTTCGCTCAGTAGAAAGGCGACATCGCGGGATCGGGCAATCGGCTGCAATTTTTCGACCGCGCGGCGGAGCGTCGCCTCGTCGGCATCGGGCAGGCGCAATTGCACGGCTGCGACCTCGCCCGTATCGAGCGCCTGGATCAATTCCGGCGCAAAGCGGTCGAGGTCGATTTCGGGGGGCGTGATCAGATACAGGCGGCAAGTGGCGATGGTGCGGGCTTTCTTATGAGAGATAGGAACGGACGGCGCGTAGCGGGTCTTTTTCATTGGCGAGGTCGAGCGATTTCGGCCTGGTATCGCTCACCAAGACCCGTCGATCCTCGGCTATGTCGGCCAGTTTCAGCAGCGTTTCGCGTCTTCCGGTGAAGATCACCGCGTCGACGCCGCTTTGCACCGCGACCATGGCGCGCGCCGCATAACGGTGGCAATCGAACATGGTGAGGCTGCTCGCATCGGGTACAGCTTCACGCGCCTGGACGATCAGCGCCAGAAACCAGCTGATGCCGATCGTGTTCGCGGCCCCCTTGGCGCTCAGCAGGGTGATTTGAAGCCCTAGTTCGCGCGCAACCGTCAACGCTGCGATCGCCTGATCGCGATCATGCACCGTGATGGCCGGCGGCAGACCGAGCGCCTTGGCCATAACCCGCGTCTTACAGGAACTTGGCCATCGCGACGGCGGTGTCGAGCATGCGCGAGGAGAAGCCCCACTCATTGTCGTACCAGCTCATCACGCGGACAAAGCTGCCATCGATCACGGCGGTCTGCGTCAGATCGAAGATCGAGCTCGCCGGGTTGTGATTGAAATCGGTCGAGACCAGCTCCTCGTCGGTATAGACCAGCACACCCTTCAATTTGCCGTCAGCGGCGGCAACGATGGCGGCATTCACTTCCTCGATCGTGGTCGCGCGGCTGGCGCTGAAGGTGAGGTCGATCATCGAGACATTCGGCGTCGGCACGCGGATCGAGGTGCCGTCGAGCTTGCCTTTGAGGTCGGGCAGAACCAGACCAACCGCTTTGGCCGCGCCCGTCGAGGTTGGAATCATCGACAAGGCGGCGGCGCGCGCGCGGCGCAGATCCTTGTGCAGCGTGTCGACCGTGTTCTGGTCGCCCGTATAGGAATGGATGGTCGTCATATAGCCGCGCTCGATCCCGATCGCCTCATGCAGCACGGCGGCGACGGGGGCGAGGCAATTCGTCGTGCAGGATGCGTTCGAGACGACGATATGCTCAGGATTGAGGCGCTGGTGATTGACGCCGTAAACGACGGTCAAATCGGCGCCTTCGGCCGGGGCGGAGATCAGCACGCGCTTGGCACCCGCTTCCAGATGCTTGGCGGCCTGATCGCGCTTGGTGAAGATGCCGGTGCATTCGAGTGCGATATCGACGTTCAGGGCCGCCCAGGGCAGCTTCGCCGGGTCGCGTTCCGCCACCACCTTGATCGGGCCATGGCCCAAATCCATCCAATCCTCGCCGGTCGTCACGGGGAAGGGAAAATTGCCATGCACGCTGTCATATTTCAGCAGATGCGCGTTGGTTTTGACGGGGCCCAGATCGTTGATCGCCACGACCTCGATATCCTTGCGCCCGCTCTCGTAAAGGCTGCGCAAGACCAGTCGCCCGATGCGGCCAAACCCGTTGATTCCGACCCGTACTGCCATTTCTTATTTTCCCTTGGTGTCCGTCCTTATTCCGCACAAATAGCGAAGGGGACAGGCTTCGTCCATGCCGTGTGTGACGGAATTTGTGCGGATACATGCGAGCCAACATCAGCGCCGTCAACCAAGGTGTTGCAGATATGGAATCTTCGCCTTGTCGCGGGGCGCGGCAACCGGTAAGGTCTCGCCCTATGGAATTTAGCGAAAGCCATACAACCGACCCCTTTCTCGCCGCCGCCAAACGGCTGGAGCGTGCGGTCGAGCATTTGGAAGAGGTCGCCTTGCGCGCGGCGGAGCGCGACGGGGCGGAGGTTGCCCGTCTGACGGCGGCTCTCCGCGCGGCCGAAATGGAACAAACCTCGCTGATCGACGCCAATGCCGGTGCGGCCGAACGGATCGACAATACGATCGGCCGGTTGCGCGGCTTGCTGAGCTTTTAGGGACCGCCTTCGTGCCGGAAATTCAGATCACTGTGAACAGCCGAGGCTACCGGGTCTCGTGCGGACCGGGGGAGGAGGAGCGCTTGCGTATGCTCGCATCCGATCTCGACCAGCGCGTCACGACGCTGGTGCGCGCCTTCGGTCAGGTCGGAGAAAGCCAGTTGCTGGTTCTGGCAGCGCTTCTGATGGCCGATGAGCTCGATGAGCAGCGTAACCGGGCCAATGAGCACGCCTTGCCGCCCGATCAGGATGCGACCGGCGTGTTGACCCAAGTCGCCGAGCGGATCGAGGCCCTTGCCCGTCGGCTTGAGGAAGCCTAATTAGAGTAGGCAGCTGCCTGGTTCGTCAGGCCTTGTCATCCCTGGGGCCATAATCATCCTCTGGGGGCTGTCCCTTGCGGGATCGTGGTCCCGTAAAATGGTCCCCACCTGTTAGCACAGGCCACAGAGGATACAAAAGGTCAACGGCCGAGGCGGCTGCACTTCCTTGTCGCCACCAATGGCCCGCCGGAATGATCTCTGAACCCGATATCGCCGAAGTGAAGGATCGCCTGCGCCAAGCCGTGCGCGAGCGCCGCCGATTGGTCACGCCGGAACAGGCCGCGAAGGCCGGCATCGATCTGGCGCAGGGCTTTGCCCGGCATTGCGCGATACCGGCTAAATCCAAGGTTTCCGGCTATTGGCCAAGCCGATATGAGATCGACCCAAGGCCGCTGATGGAAATGCTATCCCGCCAGGGTCATCGGATTTGCCTGCCGGTCGTCGTTGAGCGCGATCAGCCCCTGATCTTCCGGGCCTACCGTGCGCGCGAGCCGCTCGTCAAAGGCAATGGCGCGATGGTGCCCGATCCGGAGGCGCCGGAACTTGAACCTGATGTGCTGCTGGTCCCGCTGGTCGCCTTCGATCGGCACGGCGGCCGGCTCGGCCAGGGGGCGGGCTATTACGACCGCACGCTGGAAAAGCTGCGCGAACGCCGCGCCGTCCAGACGATCGGCATCGCCTATGCCTTGCAGGAGGTGGACGCCGTGCCGCTGGCCGATTATGACCAGAGCCTGGATGGCGTGTTGACCGAACAGGGTTATTTTCCAAAGGGGTAACGGGGTTGCGGGTTCTTTTCTTCGGCGATGTCATGGGCAGAACCGGGCGCGACGCGCTGCTTGGCGCACTGCCTGGCCTAACCGCCGAAATCTCGCCCGATTTCATCGTGGTCAATGGCGAAAACGCGGCTGGCGGGTTTGGTCTTACCCAGGATATCGCGAATAGCCTGTTCGCTGCCGGCGTCGATTGCATCACCACCGGGAATCACGCCTGGGACCAGCGCTCCTTGCTGACGGAAATCGACAAGGAGCCGCGCATCCTCAGGCCGCTCAACTCACCCCCCGGCACGCCCGGCAAAGGGGCCAATGTCTATCGCTCGAAGACCGGCCGCACGCTCTTAGTGATGAACCCGATGGGAAGGCTGTTCATGGACGCGCTGGATGACCCGTTCCAGGCGGTCGAGCGTGAATTGGCCAAGCATCGTCTCGGCGCCACAGTCGACGGCATATTGATCGATATCCATGCCGAGGCATCGTCGGAGAAGATGGCGCTCGCCCATTACGTCGACGGCCGCGCCTCGCTGGTGGTCGGCACGCACACCCATATCCCGACCGCCGACGCGCAGATCCTACCCGGCGGCACGGCCTATCAGACCGATGCCGGCATGTGCGGCGATTACGACAGCGTGATCGGCGTGAAAAAGGAAATCAGCGTACACCGCTTCGTGCGCAAGCTGCCGGGCGAACGCATGGTCCCGGCCGAGGGGCCGGCGACGGTCGCCGGCGTATATCTTGAGACCGATCCGAAGTCCGGCCTCGCCACCACCATCCTGCCGATCCGCCGGGGTGGGCGGTTGATGGCAACAGGCCCGTTTAACGCTAACGCCTAAGCCCGATGATCCAGCACATAGTTTCCGGCCTGCCTTCATCGACCGCGAGCCAGGCATCGATCGAAGACATGAGCCGGAGTGCGGGGATCATATGCGGGTTGCGCGGGCCATCCCAGACGACGTGCAGATCGTGGGTATCGGCGAAACGCTGAAGCAGGGTCTGACTGATCGAGCGCTCGATGAAATCATGCGCCTCAACAATGAAATCGGCCTGGATGAGCTTGGGCGAGGTGTCGAGATTGAGCAGCGTCGTCTCGTAAGCCTCGCAATCGAGAAACAGCAGCGGAAACTCGGTCGCCTCCAGCAACCCGTTGAGGGCTGCCGGATCGCACATCCCGCCGATCACCATCCGCTCGCCGACGCCGTTGGCAAATGCAGCCTCTAGGCAGATCAACTGCGCCTTCTCATCGATATCGAAGGCATAGACCGGGATATCCGGATAGCGGAGGGCAAGGCCAATCGCGTAATAGCCCTCGGCGCAGCCGACATTGACAATCGCGCTATAGGGTCGGTTGCGCATGGCGTCGAGATAGGGGTGCAGATCGCTTTCATAGCTGCCCATGATCTTTGCCGGGGAGTCGTTCGACGCCCATGAGCGCTGTTCCAGCAAAACCATGTCTTTGAAGGCGCCGGCCATGACCTTGCCGCCGGATTCCGCAAACAGATACCGGGCCAGTTCCTCCTTGCGCAGGTTGACCGTGGCAAACATGATGCCACGCATGACCATTATCGGATCTGCCATCGACTTCGCTCCTCTCGCCGCTATGCAGTCTATGCGGCCGCCAATCATACACAATACGCCCGCGAGAAGCGCCAATGGCTAATCGGCGCGCGATCGTCACGCTGGCTACCGGCGACGAATATGAGCATTTCTGGGAAACCTATTGCGAGCCCAATTGGGTGCCTTATGCAGATCGGATCGGCTGCGATCTGATCCGCTTGAGCGAACCGCTCGATACCAGCGAGCGGGCACGCGGACGCTCACCGTCCTGGCAGAAATGCCTGATCCTCGGGCTCGATTTCGCCAGCCGGTACGAACAGATCATCTGGATCGACTCTGATATCATCATCAATCTTGCGGCGGCTCCCGACATCGTCGGCGATTGTCCGCGAGAGCGGGTGGGTGCCGTGTTCACCGGGGCCCATATCGCGGATTGGGCGGTGCCGGTCATCCTCGACAGGGTGCTGCGGCAGCCGGCGCAGACCAGCGGCGTCGCCGAGTTAGTCGAGGCGACGCGCCGGAATTACGCGGCTTACGGCCTGTCAAATCCACCCGACGTGATGGTTCAATGTGGCACGCTCGTGCTATCGCCGGCCCATCATCGCGAGATGTTGGAGCGGATTTACGAGACGCCGCATTACCCCTCCAATACCCGGCAGTACGAACAGCCGCCGCTATCCTATGAAGTGCTCACGAAAGACATGCATTATCCGCTCGACGGGCGGTTTAATTACACGTTTTTTGAGCAGCTTTACGCGCATTACCCGTTTCTGGTGGATAGCGCCAGCTTCCGCCGCTTGGGCGAAATCTGTGCCTCGCCCGGCATGGCAGGACCTCTGCCGATGGCGGCCTATCAGCAATTGCTGCAGCACGCGATGGTCAGCGAATTCTACAACAGCTATTTCTTTCATCTCGCCGGCGCTTTGAAGATGGCGCCCTATCTGCCGTCGAGCCTGTTCAAGATGGCGCCACCTGATCTATATCCCGCCTGACGCTGCGACGCGCTGATCAGCCTTTGTGCGGTGCGCGCTAGATATGGTATATTTCACGACTTCAACCGCTATCTATTCAAAGTTCCCGGTTTCAGCGAGCGAGCATGGCAGGCCATTCCCAATTCAAGAACATCATGCACCGCAAAGGTGCCCAGGATGCCAAGCGCGGCAAATTCTTCACCAAGCTGATCCGCGAGTTGACGGTGTCGGCGAAAAGCGGCTTGCCCGATCCGAACGCCAATCCGCGTTTGCGCGCCGCCATTCAGGCAGCCCGTCAGGCGAATATGCCGAAGGATACGATCGACCGCGCGGTCAAGCGCGGCAGCGGCGAGGGCGACGACACGAATTACGAGGAAGTCCGCTATGAGGGCTATGGGCCTGGCGGTATCGCGCTGATCGTCGAGGCGCTGACCGATAACCGCAATCGGACAGCGAGCGACGTGCGATCCGCCTTCACCAAATCGGGCGGGTCCTTGGGCGAAACCAATTCGGTCAGCTTCATGTTCACCCGCGTCGGCGAGATCAAATACCCGGTCAGTGCGGCGAGCGCCGACCAGATGTTCGAAGCAGCACTGGAAGCCGGTGCTGATAATGTCATCAGCGACGAGGATGGTCACGACATCACCTGCCAGCCGGACGATGTGAACACCGTGCGCGACGCGCTGGAGGCTGTGTTTGGTCCGCCTGAATTTGCCCGTCTCGGCTGGCGTCCGCAGGCATTGATCGGCATCGATGGCGAACCGGCGGAAAAGCTGTTTCGCCTGATCGAGGCGCTGGAAGATAGCGACGACGTGCAGACCGTGATCGGCAATTACGAGGTCAGCGAAGAAACGCTGGCGAAATTGTCTGCATGAGAGGTCTTACTCCATGCGCCTGATCGGTCTCGATCCCGGCTTGCAGCGGACCGGCTGGGGCGTAATCGAGAGCGACGGGTATCGCCTGCGCTTTATTGCCTGCGGCGTGCTGCTGTCCGATGCCTCGCAATCGCTGGCCGAACGCTTGGTCTCGCTCTATCGCGGCCTCGAACTGGTGCTCGACGCACAAAAGCCGCATGAGGCGGCGGTCGAGGAAACCTTCGTCAACAAGAATCCGGTATCGACCCTGAAACTGGGACAGGCGCGCTCGGTATCGCTGCTGGTGCCGGCCTTGCGGGGTCTGGAGGTGCATGAATACGCGACCAATGCGGTCAAGAAGGCGGTGGTCGGCAGCGGCCATGCCGACAAGGCGCAGATCCAATCGATGGTCGCACGCTTGCTGCCCGGTGCCGATGTCTCATCGGCTGACGCCGCCGATGCGCTGGCGGTCGCGATCTGCCATGCCCATAACGCCACGACGACGCGCCGCTGGGCAGAAGCTAAGGTGGCGTCATGATCGCCAAGCTGCGCGGCCTGGTCGATGCGATCGGCACGGATTGGACCGTCATTGACGTCAACGGCGTCGGCTATCTCGTCTCCTGTTCCGGCCGTACGCTGGCGCGGCTCAGTGTGGGCCAGGAGGCTTCGCTGCTGATCGACACGCATATGCGTGAGGACAAGATCCAGCTTTACGGCTTTTTCGATGCGGCGGAGCGCGACTGGTTCCGGCTGCTGCTGACCGTTCAGGGCGTCGGCGGCAAGGTGGGCTTGTCGATCTTAAGCGTGCTCTCGGCCGAACAATTGCTCCAGGCCTTTGCCTCGGGTGACCGGGCAGCGCTCAATCGCGCCGATGGCGTCGGCCCGAAACTGGCGACACGGTTGCTGAGCGAATTGAAGGATAAGGTGGTCGGCCTGTCGCTCGGCGCTGAATGGTCGCCCAGCACCGCACCTGAATCGAAGGCGAAGCCCAGCGCCAATGCCGATGCGGTCTCGGCCCTGGTCAATCTGGGCTATGGCCGGTCGGAGGCGTTCGCCGCCGTGGTGCAGGCGGCGAAGGCGCTAGGCGACAATGCCGATCTCAACGGCCTGATCCGCGCTGGTCTGAAGGAACTAAGCTAGATGACCGGCGATCCGGTCCGCGTCATCGATCCCAGCATCGCCGAGGGCGGCGAGGCGGCGTTGCGTCCAGCGAGGCTGGCCGATTTCGTCGGGCAGAAGCCGGTGCGCGAAAATCTGTCGGTATTTATCGAGGCGGCGAAGGCCAGAGGCGATGCGCTCGATCACGTGCTGTTCTTCGGTCCGCCCGGGCTTGGCAAGACCACGCTGGCGCAGATCGTTGCACGCGAACTCGGCGTCGGGTTTCGCGCGACATCCGGCCCGGTTATCGCCAAGGCCGGTGACCTCGCGGCCCTGCTGACCAATCTGCAGCCTAGAGACGTGCTGTTCATCGACGAAATCCATCGCCTCAACCCGGCGGTTGAGGAAATTCTCTAT
>CAIZEE010000101.1 GCA_903931835.1 uncultured Elstera sp. | reverse complement strand
TATGGCTACACCAATTCCAGCAGTTACGCGATCGGCACCTATGCTTGGGAGACGCTGCTGCATGAGACCGGCCATGCGCTTGGCTTGAAGCATCCCGGCAATTATAACGCCGGCGGCGGCGGTACAGTGGCGCCCTATTTGCCAACGGATATGGACAATCGAGGGTACTCGATTATGTCCTATAACGATCCGTCAAATATAACCTATACGACGGATGCGACGGGCGGTGGTTTTTATTTTAATACGTTAAACCCAACGACCTATCAGTTGATAGATTTTTACGCGCTTCAGTATCTTTATGGCGCTAATACGACAACGACGAGCCTGGCAAACCAGACTTTCAGTTGGAGTTTGAATCAGAACATTATGGAGACGATCTATTCGATCGGCTCGAACAGCACGATCGATCTCTCCAATCAGACGCTGCCCAGCGTCATCAATCTGAATGCCGGGACATTCAGCTCGATCGATGAGCGCTTGAATGCGACCGATCTGGCCGCCAGCCTGTCTTCCAATGTTATCTCCTATGGCGGGTACAGCTTCCTTGCCTCCAATTACGCATCGGAGGCGGCCCAGCTTTATACCGGCGTCAACGACCTTGCGATCGCGCCAAACGCGCAGATCGACGTTCTGAAGCTGGGCGGCGGCGCCGACACGGTCACCGCGAATAATGATGGCGATACGATCTATCTGGGGTCGGGCACCGACACCGTGACCGGCGGTACTAGCAACGACGTCTTCTACCTTGGAACCGGCAGCGCCACGATCAATGGCGGCGGCGGCAATAACTCGGTCCATGCCTCGGTAACCCAGGCGAGCGCCAATGTCAGCTATAGCGGCGGTACCACCACTCTCACCATCGGTGGCGCTACCGACAAGCTGACCAATATCGCCAGCATCGTCTTCACCGATGGCACTTATACGCCCGGCTACCAAGTCCCGACGATCACAGAGCCCATGCCGACACTGAGCGGCCTCGACTCGACGGTTGCTGCCAGTTCGCTGTTCTCCGTCGTCGATCATAATGGTGTCGCTTCAAGCGCGCTCATCTATACGCTGACCGATACGGGCAGCGCCGGCCACTTCTACGTCAACGGTGTGATGCAGGCGAACGGCACGCCGTTCACCATCACTGCGACGCAGCTTGCGCAGACAACTTATGTCGCCACCATCTCCGGCGGCACCGATACGATTTCTATGTCGGTGAATGATGGTATCGGCGCGACGAGCGCTCAATTCACCGTGACGAGTCCGGGGCTCACCGTCGCCGGCGTCACTCTCACCCAGTCGCTGCATGCCCAGAGCTATGCGGCGACGGCTTTGTTTACCTCGGCCACAGATGGGGCGGGGTCGATCGCCTCGTACACGTTCGATGACACCAGCACTGGCGCCAATGCCGGCTATTTCGTCCTGAACGGTGTACAGCAGGCGAATAATACGTCGATCACGGTGACGGCGTCGCAACTATCGACCCTGACCTATACCAGCCCGCAATTCGGCACGGACACGATTACCGTTATCATCACCGACGGCAGCGGCAGCGGCCTTTCGAGCATGGCGGCGACGACAACTGTGGTCGGGCCGTCAGCAGTCGCACCGACACTGACCGTGCAATCGACGACGCTGACGCATGGCGTCGGATCGACGGTCTCACTGTCGACGCTGATCTCGGCCACCGACAATAACGGGCTCTCCAGTTCCGCGCTGACCTACACATTGAGCGATTCGGGAAGTGCGGGCGGCTTTGTCTATAACGGCACCAATTATGGTCGCACGGCGACATTTACCGCCGCGCAATTGGCCCAGGCGAGCTACGTCAGCTCCGCCGCATCTGGCACTGACACGATTTCGGTAACGGTCAGCGATGGTGCGTCGACGAGCGCCGCCCAGACCTTCACCATTGCGAACCACGCGCCGGTAGCGCCGGTGGTTTCGGTGGTCAACGTCACGACAGCGACCACCGGCGCCACCTATGCGAGCTTCGCCAATGTCATCTCGTTCTCTGATTCGAACGGTGTCAGTGCGAGCGGCATCACCTATACGGTCAGCTATAGCGGCACTGGCGGCGTGCTGTCTCTCGATGGCTATGCTGAAGCGGCCGGCACGAACTTTACGGTATCCGGCACAGATCTGGCTGGTCTCAGCTATACGCCAAACGTTACTGGTGGTACTGCGACGGTTACGGTGACGGCCTATGACACCTATGCCAACAGCGCCGCGAAGACTTTCACCATCACCAGCCCGAACACGCCGGGACCCGTTGTCTCAGCCGTGTCGGCAAACGTGATGACGCCGCTGGGTGGAGTACAGGGCGAAGCTTTGTCGTCCTTGTATAATTTGACCGTATCCGATGCCTATCCGGGCTTTGTCATCTCGGATTATGAGTTCTACGATGTCGCTGCAACGGGCAGTGTCGGCAATTGGCTGGTTGGGTCGACGGTGGAGCCGAACGGCACCATTATCGATGTCTCGCCGAGCAACCTCAATTCGGTTTTCTACAATATCTCGTCCGGTACGCAGACCTTGTATATGCGCGCTGATGACGGGCCGGGGACTGGCACCGCCGCTAACGCACATTGGGGTGCCTGGACGATTGTAACCGTCACCGTGCCGGTGGCGGTGGCGCCGACCTTGACTGCCAATTCGATCACGCTCAGCAGCGTTTCAGGCAATTTTGCTTCCGCCGCCTCCATCATTGCCACCGACTTCAACAATGTCAGCCTGTCTAGCCTTACCTATTCGCTGACTTATACGGGCAGCGGCGGGCTGCTTTATCTGAACGGCAACCAAGAGTCCCAGAACTCCGCCATCAGCCTGACCGCCAGTCAGTTGTCGGGCTTGAGCTATAGCCCCGGCTTGTTTGGCGGAACCGATACGTTCACTCTAACCGTGTCGGATGGCTATAAGACCAGTGCCGCAGTCAGCTTCTCCGTCACCAGCCCGAACACGCCGGGACCGGTCGTCGCTGCCGTGTCGACAAGCGTGTTGACGCCGCTGGGCGGCGTGCAGGGTGAGGCCCTGTCGAGCTTATATAATTTGAATGTGTCCGATACCTATCCAGGCTTTGTCATCTCGGACTACCAGTTCGAGGATGTCGCCGGCACGGGCAGTGTCGGCAATTGGATGGTCGGGTCGACCGTAGAGACGAACGGCACCATTTTCGATGTTTCGCCCGGCAATCTGAGCTCGGTCGCCTACAACATCTCGTCGGGCACGCAGACCCTCTATATGCGGGCTGATGACGGACCGGGGACGGGGAACGCCTCTACCGCTCATTGGGGCGCCTGGACCAAGGTAACCGTCACGGTGCCCGTGGCGACGCCGCCGACCTTGACCGCGAAATCGATCACGCTTAGCAGCGTTTCAAGCAATTTTGCGTCTGCCGCCTCAATCGTCGCCACGGATTTCAACAACGTCAGCCAGGCTAACCTCAGCTATTCGCTGACTTATACGGGCAGCGGCGGGCTACTTTATCTGAACGGCAACCAAGAAGCTGAGAACACTGCCATCACTCTGACGGGCAGTCAGTTGTCGGCCCTGAGCTATAGCCCCGGCCTGTTTGGCGGAACCGATACGGTTACGGTAAGCGTGTCGGATGGCTACAAAACCAGTGCTCCGGTTAGCTTCACCGTCACCAGCCCGAATACACCTGGTCCAGTCTTTACGGCGAATAACGCCACCCTTCATCCGGTCCGCGACTACATCTATCAGGCACCGGCGCAGCTCTACACTGAAAGCGACGCCTATCCGGGCGCGGTGATTTCGCAATATCAGTTCTACGACAATGACACGGTAGGTGGGACGGGCAGTTTCCTTTTGAACGGTGTTGCCAATACGAACGATACGCTTATTACCGTGGCGGCTGGAGATATCGGCACGATCAGCTACCAGATCGTGTCCGGCTCTCAGATCATCTACATCCGGGCGAATGACGGCACCGCGGCGGCTCCCCATTGGGGCGCATGGTCGACGATCACGGTCACAGCACCCGCCGCGACGGTCGCGGCGGTGTTCACGCCGATACATTCGACCATAACGCTGTCGCGCGACGCCATCGTCGCTGCTCCGTTATCGCTTTACAACACCGTGTCCGATGCGTCGGGCGGTACGATCGCACAGTATCAGTTTTACGATAACGACACGGCTGGCGGGGCGGGTGATTTTCTGTTGAACGGCGGCGCCCAGAAGAACGATACGGTGATTACCGTCGCTGCCAGCGATATCAGCACGATCAGTTACCAGGGTGTATCCGGTACCCAGGTAATCTATGTCCGGGCGAATGATGGCACGGTTGCCACTCCCGTTTGGGGCGCTTGGTCGACGATCACTGTGACGGCACCCGCTGCGACGGTGGCCGCTGCGTTTACGCCGATCAATGCAAAGATAGCACTGTCGCGCGATGCCATCGTCACGGCGCCGTTATCGCTTTATAACAGCCTGCCCGATTCGTCGGGCGGCATTATCGTTCAATACCAGTTCTACGATAATGACACGGCCGGCGGGACGGGCAGTTTCCTCTTGAACGGCGTCGCCAAGACGAACGATACGGTGATTACCGTGGCGGCCGGCGATATCGGCACGATCAGCTACCAATCCGTGTCGGGCAGCCAGATCATCTATGTCCGCGCGAATGACGGGACGATTGCTGCGCCTGACTGGGGCGCCTGGTCGACAATTACTGTGACAGCGCCCGCTGCGACGGTGGCGGCTGGGTTCACGCCAATCAATGCGAAGATAGCGCTGTCGCGCGATGCCATCGTCACGGCGCCGTTATCGCTTTATAACAGCCTGCCCGATTCGTCCGGCGGCACGATCGCACAGTATCAGTTTTACGACAGCGACGCGGCCGGCGGGACCGGTGGGTTCCTGTTGAACGGCCTCGCCCAGGCGAACGATTCGGTGATTACCGTGCCTGCCGGCAATATCAGCACCATTAGCTATCAGGCCGTATCCGGTACCCAGGTAATCTACGTCCGGGCGAATGACGGCACGGTAGCTACCCCCGATTGGGGCGCGTGGTCGACGATCACCGTCACAGCACCCCCTGTAACACAGGCGGCCGTTTTCACCCCAATAAGCGCGAACGTCACAACGGCAGCTGGCGGACAAACTTTCGCCTCGCCGTTATCGCTCTACCACAGCGTCTCCGATTTATCCGGTGGAACGATTGCGCAGTACCAGTTTTTCGATGTTGCGGGCACGGGCAGTTCCGGCAGCTTCGTGATAAGCGGCACAGCCCAACTGAATGGCCAAATCATTACGGTCCCGGCGGCCAATCTCGGCACGATCAGCTATAACATCCAGTCCGGTACCCAGATCATCTACGTTCGGGCCAATGACGGGACCGTGGCCTCTCCGGTTTGGGGGGCGTGGAGCCAAGTGACCCTTACCGCGCCGGGATCCGCAGGTGTTGCATCACCTGTTGCTTCTGCGCCGGTCATCCACATACCCACGCTGTCCTCGGCGGTTGTGTCATCGCCGTCAGCGGCCGTTTCGTCCGTCGTCAGCTCAGCCTCGCTGTTAAGCTTGGCATCGCAGCAGCCTTCGTCGCTGTTCGCCGTGCATCACGCATAGGCGGATAGCGGGTTACGAGCGAACGATGTCGATCGACTGTCGGCCGCCATCAGCGGCCGACGAGGTGGCCTTGCTGGCGCTCAACAATGAACACGCGGCCGAATTATCCTGGCTGGAGCCGCAGGCTCTGAGTGACCTCCTGCGCATGGCGTATCATGCGCGGGTCGGGTCCGATCAAGACAGCTTTCTGATCGCGTTCGACGACAAGGCTGCCTATGCCAGCCCCAATTTCCTGTGGTTCCGGCATAGGTTCGACCGCTTCGTCTATGTCGACCGCGTGGCGGTGTCGGCTGCGGCGAGGGGCAGGGGATTGGCGCAGTTGCTTTACGCCGATCTATTCAGCCAAGCGAGGGCAGATGGCCACGAACGCATCTGCTGCGAGGTCAATCTCGATCCGCCCAACCCCGCCTCCGATCGGTTCCATGCGGGGCTGGGATTTCGCCCGGTCGGCACGGCCGCGCTGCCTAACGGCAAAACCGTGACCTATCTCGTTCACACGCTGTAGCCGCAGGCGATCAGCGCTGCCAGCATATGCGGCGGCGGTGGTGCCGTGACTTCGATCGCCGGGCGTTTGGGATAGAGCGGCACGGAGAGGGAGCGGGCGAGCAGATGCAGCTTCTCTATTGGCTTGCCCGTTCCATAATGCGTCTCGCCCAGTATCGGGCAGCCGAGGGCCGCCAGATGCACGCGGATCTGATGCGTGCGGCCGGTGCGCGGGTGCAGTTCGACCCAGCTCAGTGTGTCGGTGGCGCCCAGCACCCGGTAATCGGTGACGGCGGACTGCCCTTCGGGATCCACCACCATGCGCCAGCCTGAACGCTCGTTGTGCTTGCGCAAGGCAAGGTCGATCACGCCGCTTTGCTCCGGCGGAGCACCCTCGACCACCGCCCAATAGGTCTTGCCGACCGATCCTGCGGTGAACAGCCGGCCGAGCTTGGCGAGCGCCTTGCGGTGGCGACCGAGAATCAGGCACCCAGACGTGTCGCGATCCAGCCGATGCGCCAGTTCCGGCTTATGCGGCAGGCCAAACCGCAATCCATCGAGATATTGTTCCAGATTGGCGCCGCCACCGGGGCCCGCATGCACCGGCAGGAACGGCGGTTTGTCGATGATCAGCATCAGTCCGTCGCGGTAGAGCAGGCGTTGTTCCAACTCGGCCGGCGTCACGACAATCCGCTTTCGATGGCGATCCGGACGAGTTCGGCGGTGCTGCCGGCGCCGAGCTTGGTCTTGATCAGGCTCACCGTATTGGCCACGGTCTTGTAGCTGACGCCGATTGCGGTGGCGATCTCGCCCAGCCGGTCGCCCTTCACCAATAGCCGCAGGATTTCGATGTCGCGGGGCGTCAATGGCTGCGGCGCTTGGCCGGAAATGGCAAGTTCCTGAGCGATCTCGCGCTCGATATAGCGACCGCCTGCGGCCACCTTGGCGACCGCCTCCAGGATTTCTTCGGGTGGTGCGGTCTTGCTGACATAGCCCATAGCGCCGGCCTGCATCGCATTGGTCACATAAAGCGTTTCGGCGTGCATGCTGAAGATCAATACCCGCGCCTCTTCCAGAACGAAACGGCGCAGCAGCTCAATGCCGCCAACGCCGGGTAGATTGAGGTCGAGCACGACGATATCCGACTTGTCCTGTCGGAACGCCGCCAGCGCCTCGCGTCCATCGGCCGCTTCATTGACCTCAATATTGGGCACCGTTGCGAGCAAGCGTCTGACGCCGGCCCGCACGATCGGATGGTCGTCAACCAGCAGCAGTTTCACGACGGCTCCTTACCGGTGCGCCTTTGGCTCAGCTAGCCTGATCGGCGACCTGGCGGAAGCTGAGTCGAGCCTTTTCGCGGCGATGGAGTGTGATGCCGGCGATTAGTGTACCGGTCGAAACGAGGGCGACGATCAGCGTCGCCAGCGCATTGATCTGCGGATTGAGGCCGAGCTTCACGCTGCTGAAGATGACCAGCGGCAAGGTGGTTGAGCCTGGACCGGAGACGAAGGCGGTAATAACCAGATCGTCGATCGAGAGCGAGAAGGCGAGCAGCCAGCCAGATAGCAAGGCGGGTGCGATCATCGGCAGCGTCACCAGGAAAAACACGACGACTGGCCGGGCGCCGAGATCGGCTGCGGCCTCCTCAATCGACTTGTCGAGATCGGCCAAGCGCGCGCGAATGATCACGGTGACGAAGGCCATGGCGAAGGTAACATGCGCGATGATGATCGTCTGTACGCCCCGCCCCGCCGGCCAGCCGATCCATTGCTCCAGCCCGACGAACATCAGCAGCGATGAGATACCCATGATGACTTCCGGCATGACGAGCGGCGCTGAAACCATGCCCGATGTCAGCGTGCGTCCGGAAAACAGGCCGAAGCGCGCCAGGATGTAGGCGGCGAGCGCGCCTAGCGTCATTGCCAGCGTGGCGACCACAACGGCTATGCCGAAGCTGAGCTTGGCCGCATCGATCAAATGCTCGTTATGCAGCAAGGCCGCATACCATTTCGTCGAGAACCCTGCCCAGACGGTGACAAGCTGGCTCTCGTTGAAGGAATAGATGATCAGGATAAGGATCGGCAGGTACAGGAAGGCGTAGCCAATGGTCATGACGACCGGTAGGAAGATATTGCGGCTGCCGGCCGCTTTCGCCAAGGAGGTCACGCCTTTTCCTCGGTCGTCAGCATCATGACGATGAAATAGAAGGTGATCACGCTGCCCATTGCGATCCAGCGCCCGGCGCCAGCACCATGCGTCAGCTGCGCCAGCACCACGGCGGAGAGCAGAAAGATGATCGTGACCAGCCAGCCTTGAAGACCGGTTGGCCGCAATCCGATGCCAAGACCCGTCGCGCCAAACCAACCATCCTTCATTGCTTTGCCTCATTTTGACGTTCGTTAAACCGCTGGAACAAGGTCATCGGCACGACCAACAGCAGCAGCATGGCGACGGCGACCGCCGATGCTTGCGGCCAATCGCGATTGGCGAAGAACTCATTCCACAACACATTGCCGATCATCAGCGTATCGGGGCCTCCCAGCAGCGTCGGGATGACGTATTCGCCGACCGCTGGAATGAAAACCAACAGGCACCCGGCAAAGATCCCCGGCAGCGACAAAGGCAGCGTGACATTGCGAAACGCGTCGAATGGTCGGGCGCCAAGATCGCTCGCCGCCTCCAGCAAGGCACCGTCAAGTTTTTCCAGCGTGGCGTAGAGCGGCAGGATCATGAAGGGCAGATAGGCATAGGTCATGCCGATATAGATCGCGATCGGCGTGTTCAGGATTTCCAGCGGCTCATCGATAACGCCAAGCCAGATCAGCAGATTATTGAGCAAGCCGTTCTGCTTCAGAATGCCCATCCAGGCATAGATGCGGATCAGGAACGAGGTCCAGAACGGCATCACCACCAGCATCAGCAGCACGCCCCGGCGCGACGGTGTGGCGCGCGCGATGCCATAGGCCATGGGATAGCCCAAGAGCAAACAGAGCAGCGTCGACAGCCCAGCCAGCTTGAGTGAGTTCAGATAGGCGAAGAAATACAGATCGTCATCGAACAAGGCCGCGTAATTGCTGAGATGCAGTTGGATCTGCAGCGTGCCGTCGTCGAGGAACTCGAACAGCGGTGCATAGGGCGGCAGGCCGACCACGGCGGTTGAGAAGCTGATCTTGAAGGCGATCAGGAACGGTATCAGGAAGAAGATGATCAGCCAGAATTGCGGCGCCGCGATCACCAGGCGGCGGCCGATCCTGAGTTTTGGCGGCAGGCCGATCTTCATTGGCGCAGCACGACGCCGGCCTGGCCCGACCAGCTGACATGCACCGTGTCGCCACGGGACAGCGGCTCATCGGCCCAGCGTTCCTGATTGGGCTGGGTGACACGGATCTGATAGCCGCTGGGCAGCGCCACATAATAGATGCAGCTTTCGCCGAGATAGCCGATCTCCCGGATTTCGCCGGAAAGCTGATTGGCGGCCTTCGCTTGCGGCGTCTTCGAGATGACGATTTTTTCTGGCCGCACGGCGACGGCGAGTTCAGTGCCGATCGTGCCGGTTACGCCATGTCCGATAAATAGATTGGCGCCGATATCGTCGCATTGGATGACCGCGTGATCGCTTTCATCCTCGACCACACGGCCTTCGAAGATATTGGCGTGGCCGATGAAATCGGCGACGAAGCGGCTTTCGGGAAATTCATAGATGTCGTAGGGGCGGCCGAGCTGGCTGATCTGGCCGTGATTCATCACCGCGATGCGGCTCGCCATCGTCATCGCTTCCTGCTGGTCGTGGGTGACGACGACGAAAGTGATGCCGATCCGCTGCTGAATATTGACGAGTTCGAACTGCGTCTGCTCGCGCAGCTTCTTGTCGAGGGCCGAGAGCGGTTCGTCCAGCAGGACGACCTGCGGCCGCTTGACGATACACCGCGCCAGCGCCACGCGCTGCCGCTGGCCGCCTGATAGCTGATGCGGTTTGCGGTGGCCGAATTTGCTAAGCTGCACCAGCTCCAGCACCTCATCCACCCGGGTCTTGATCTCGGATTTCGGCACGCCGTCGCGGCGCAGGCCGCCTGTGCGCACGACATGATCCTGCGCTTGCAGGCCGGCTACGCCACGTCGGTGGAGGAAAGCTCCGCCCTGCTTTCCGGCGGCCAGCGGCAGCGCGTG
>CAIZEE010000100.1 GCA_903931835.1 uncultured Elstera sp. | reverse complement strand
TTGCGCAAGACCTTTATGATGAAGCCATACGCGTTTTACACGCTGCTTTGTGCTCTGATTTTCAATCGTTACGGCATTGAGGCGGGCGCTTTAGGTATTGAAGAACTCGCCGTGCCCCAGGAAGCGTTTGCTCGGAACCCTGCAAACGCCCAGGCTCGACTTCTCGCGCTCGCCAGTGCGCACGAGTCGAAGGAAACTGACGGCCCCTATAGCGAGTACGTGGCAGGATGTGCGGGCGGGACAAATCGGGCGGCCCAACGAGCACTGCGCTTGAAACACATACTCGCCGCCCTACAGAGCTAGACAACGTTGACTTTGGAACGATACGCAAGACGCCTCGAACGCCGTTTCAATGCGATCCAGAATGTAATTGACGGTATCAATGGGCCACAATCCCGCACGTCCCGACTTGAAAGGTGGACCCTTCAAGACGGCTACCTTTCCCACTCATGGCAAACTTGGTGCGCATTCTGCCGAGACCTAATCCTCAACTCTGCACGTGGCGAGGTAACTTCGGCCAACCAATCAACTGGAGGCCCGCATCAAGGCCGTCCTGAAGCGGAGCTCGCCTGGATCGGGATGCGAGCGGCGCGCGAAGAGCCACTGGCGCCCGTGAAGTCAATACGGGGGATGTGGCAAGAGCCGACATGGGGCGACCCGCAGAAGTTTCAAAAGGTTGTACAAGCTTACCAACTGCCGAACGAGCAGCCGATTCTGAGCGGGGTCCTGTCAGCTGGTCAGGTTGCCAGCCACATGCAAACGATCCGGAACGCAGCTCTTCATACCAGCAGCGAGAATTTCGCGAAAGTTCGCGCACTTTCGGTCTTCTATCAGGCGAACACGATCATGACGCCCGGTGAGGCGATCTTCTGGAGCGAACCCAGGTCCGGCGACCTCCTCTACCGATTTTGGACTTCTCGCCTAATTGCGGCTGCATACCACGCTGTCAGTTAGCCTTGCATCTCAAGAACATAAATTCTGAAACATCCGCTTCGCACATCTATCCGGAAGTCCGGCGGGTCCGTTGTCGGGAAGGATGACCGGCATGGGATGAAAGGTGAGTCTCGGGCGTTGATCTCAATGCCGCTGACGTCCCATTGGGGAAGGTAGCGTTGAGGCGACCAGAGCCAAACGAAACCGAACGGCGCATGTTATTGAAAGCAACATCTTCGGCCTACGATCCTAAGCGAGCACCAATCCTTGCGACGGCCTCAACCAGTGGATCATCCGCCAGGTGGGCATACCGCTCCGTTGATCGGGTGCTCGAATGGCCGAGAAGCTTTCCGGTCAAGAAAAGGCTCGCACCGTCGGCGATGGCGAAACTCGCGAACGAGTGGCGCAGATCGTGAATCCGAAAGTCTCGTAGGCCTGCTTCGTCGCAGACCTTTTTGAACGCCCGGCGCAAGCCAACCGCGTGACCATCCCCCTTGGCGGAGGGAAAGACATATTCGGATTTCGGGGTGGGATTTCCTGCCGTCACTTGCTGCATCCGCCGACGCTCAAGCAGCGCGGTTGCATCGGGGGCGAGGAGTATTCGTCGTTCGCCCGTCTTCCCGCCCGCCTTGGTCCGTTCG
>CAIZEE010000099.1 GCA_903931835.1 uncultured Elstera sp. | reverse complement strand
GCAGTGCGACGATGGTCTTGCCGCTGCCGACATCGCCCTGTAACAGCCGCAGCATGCGATGGGGCGAGGCAAGGTCCTGCGTGATCTCGTTGAGCGCCTGACGCTGCGAGCCGGTCATGGTGAAGGGGAGTGCCTCGATCAGCTTGCTCTGCCGGGAACCATCGCCGGTCAGCGGACGGCCGGCGCTGCGGCGCTGATGCTGGCGAACCAGCGCCAGTGCCAATTGATTGGCCAGCAACTCGTCAAAGGCGAGGCGTTCGCGCGCCGGATGGGTTGGCAGCAGATCCGATGCCTGGTGCGGCGCATGAACCGTCTCCAGCGCTGCCCGCCATTTCGGCCAGGACCGCAAGACGCCGATTTGCGGCGGCACCCAGTCATCCAGTTCCGGCGCGTGGGTCAAGGCCGCCTGGATCGCCTTGGTCAGCACCTTCTGGCCGAGGCCGGCAGTGAGCGGATAGACCGGTTCGACGCCTTGGACGCGCTCGATCTCGTCAGGCGGCACGACGTGATCGGGATGCGTCATCTGCCGCTCGCCGTTGAAATCATCCAGCCGGCCGGAGATCACGCGTTGCTGACCGATTGGCAGCAGCTTCAGAAGGTAGTCCGGTCGCGCCTTGAAATAGATCAGATGGACAAAGCCGCTCTCGTCGGAGCAGCGCACCCGGTAGGGGCGGCGCGGCGTGCTGCCTGGCAGATGCTCGTCGACCGTCACGGTCAGCGTCACGGTCTGTCCCAAAGGTGCGGCGGCGATGCTGGGCATGAGCTGGCGGTCGATCAAATCGACAGGCAGATGCCACAACAGATCGACCACGGCCGGGCCGCATAGTTTCTCGACCAGCCGTGCCGTCTGCTTGCCGATGCCCGGCAAGGTCGCGACGGGGGCGAAGAGGGGGAACAGGATTTCTGGGCGGACCGACACGATGGCCGGATGTTACAGGGTGAAGCCTCCGTTTCAAACCTGTGCTGCTTTGGGTCCCGTTTAAGCCCGAATCTGCGCCATAATTCCGAGTGGACGATCCTCATTATCCTTGAAGAACGCCATCCATTCCTCCGTGCCATCAGCGTGGCGATGAATCATATGCGGCGCATTGGTGAAAACCACTCCGCGCGCGGATAATTCGGTATGCGTCGTGCGAACGTCATCCACCCTGAAATAGAGGATCGACTCGGCTGGCCCGCCATCCCCCGCCGACAACATCAGCCGCGTGCCGCCACAATCAAAGAAGGCAAGATTGCCGAAGGTGAAAAGGTGCTTGAGACCGAGGATATCGCCATACCAATGCTGAGCCGCCGCGATATCCCGCACGCTGCGCGCGATCTGGCCGATCGGCCCGATGGAGGTTGTCTGATCCATAGTCTGCTCCTTGGCAAAAAGGGGACTGTCTCGCCGGACACCATCCCAACGACGAAGCTCCGCACGACTTGCGAAGCCGAGTTTCAGCAAAGCGTTGGCGACGTGATATTTGACCGCATCGGTACTGACACCCTGGCGTCGGGCGATCTCGGGAT
>CAIZEE010000098.1 GCA_903931835.1 uncultured Elstera sp. | reverse complement strand
AGGCGGGCACCCTCCAGTCCAAGGGCTCGCTTTACTTCACCCGCCCCTCGCTCGCCCATTACGCCGCCAAGCGCGAGGACCTGCTGAGCCTGGCTAGCGGCGTGTTCGATATGGTGAAATCGGGCGCGTTGAAGGTGTCGATCAATCAAACGTTTGCGCTGAAGGACGCGGCGGAGGCGCATCGTGCGCTGGAGGGTCGCAAGACGACGGGATCGACGGTGTTGCTGCCTTAGAGGAGGCGACGATGGATCAGGGAAATCTCACCCAGAAATTCTCGCTGTTCTCCGAGCACTGGCAACCGAAGGTGATCAGCGCGCTGAACGGGCAAGAGGTCAAGATCGTCAAGGTCCAGGGCATCTTTCCCTGGCATCGTCACGAAGATCTGGAGGAGATGTTCCTGGTCTGGAAAGGCCGCTTCCGCGTCGAATTCCGCGACCGTGTGGTTGAGATGGGTCCTGGAGACTACGTGGTCGTGCCACGCGGCGTTGAACATCGCACGGCTGCCGATGAGGAGGCGGAGGTGCTGATCTTCGAGCCGGGGGGCACGCTGAATACCGGCAATATCGTTGATGACAACTTCACGAACGAGGCGGTGCGGATCTGACTTTTGCCCGCACTCTTCTCCTCTCTGCCCCGGCGGGGCGGAGAGGTCGGGTGAGGGTGGGGACTGCAAGCGGCAGAGTGCTAGTCGGTAGGGGCTGGCGCTAGCTGGGAACGACACGGGACGCTAAAAGCGCCCCACCTCTCCCTACCCTCTCCGCCCCGACGGGGCAGAGAGGGAAAGAGAAACTACGTATTCATCGCGTCGAAGAAATCGGCGTTCGTTTTCGATTCCTTGAGTTTGCCGACCAGGAATTCCATGCCGTCGACGACACCCATCGGCATCAGAACGCGGCGCAGCACCCACATCTTGGACAGGCTGCCCTTGTCGACCAGCAATTCTTCCTTGCGGGTGCCGGATTTGGTGATGTCGATCGCCGGGAAGGTACGTTTGTCGCTGAGCTTGCGGTCGAGGATGATTTCGCTGTTACCGGTACCCTTGAACTCTTCGAAGATGACTTCGTCCATGCGGCTGCCGGTGTCGATCAGCGCAGTCGCGATGATGGTCAGCGACCCGCCTTCCTCGATGTTGCGGGCAGCACCGAAGAAGCGCTTCGGACGTTGCAGGGCATTGGCGTCGACACCGCCGGTCAGCACCTTGCCCGATGACGGGACGACGGTGTTATAGGCGCGGGCCAGACGGGTGATCGAGTCGAGCAGGATCACCACTTCGCGCTTGTGCTCGACCAGGCGCTTCGCCTTTTCGATAACCATTTCAGCGACTTGGACATGGCGTGTCGCCGGTTCGTCGAAGGTGGAGCTGACCACCTCGCCCTTCACCGAGCGGGCCATATCGGTCACTTCTTCGGGTCGTTCATCGATCAGCAGCACGATCAGATAGGCTTCGGGATGATTCTGCGAGATCGCATGCGCGATGTTCTGCAGCATCACCGTCTTGCCGGTTCTGGGCGGTGCGACGATGAGCGCGCGCTGGCCCATGCCGAGCGGGGCGATTAGATCGACCACGCGGGTCGTCAGATCCTTGCGCGTCGGATCCTCGATCTCGAGCTTCAGGCGGCGATCAGGATAGAGCGGCGTCAGATTGTCGAAATTGATGCGATGGCGGACCTTCTCGGGCGCCTCGAAATTGATCGTGTTGATCTTCAGCAGGGCGAAATAGCGCTCGCCATCCTTGGGCGCTCTGATTTCGCCTTCAACCGTGTCGCCGGTGCGCAAGCTAAAGCGCCGAACCTGGCTGGGGCTGACATAGATATCATCGGGACCGGGAAGGTAGTTGGCTTCAGGCGAGCGCAGAAACCCGAAACCGTCTTGCAGGATTTCCAGAACGCCGTCGCCGAAGATCGCGACCTCGTTCTCGGCCAGCTGCTTCAAAATCGCAAACATCATATCCTGTTTGCGGAGCGTGCTGGCGTTCTCGATTTGCAGTTCTTCGGCCACCGTCAAGAGCTCGGCCGGCGTTTTACGCTTCAGTTTTTCTAAGTGCATTGTTGTCTGTTTTTCTCGTAGGACTTAAGGGGGTTTTGCAGGACTCGGGAGTTGTCTTTGTAGGAGTCTGGGTGCTGACGGACAAGCCCGGATGGGGGGCCGGATTATCCTGAAATGGGCCGATCGGAGAGACCGGCAGAAGCACCCGAAAAGGGTCGTTATGAACTTGGGAGGGACAGGGGAGACTGATCCCCGTCAGCGTCAATACCGCTCCGACGCTCGTCTGTCAAATGGAGAAATGGTGACAAACATTTGGTTTTAAAGGGGCACGGATTAAAACGGCTTCACCACCACCAAAATGACGATGATCATCATCAATACGGTCGGCACCTCATTGAACATGCGGAAAAACTTAGGCGAGCGGGTATTGCGGTCCTCAGCGAACGCCCGCCGCCAGCCGCCCATAGCGCCATGGCAGGCAAATAGGCCAAGCACCATCGCGAGCTTGCCATAGATCCAGAACTGCCCCCAATCGACCAGGCCCGGTACCGACAGCAAGGCGCCGCCGAATATCACCGTGGCAACCATCGCCGGCCGCATGATGAAGCGATAGAGCTTGCTCTCCATCACCTTCAGCATGTCGGATCGATCCGACCCGACCGGGACGCCGGCATGATAGACGAACAGCCTCGGCAGATAGAGCATCGCGGCCATCCAGGCGATCACGCTGATAATATGCAAGGCCTTGAACCAAGGGTATAATCCGGCCATTCAGGCATCCAATCCGGCGGTCGCGAGCAGCGTATTCATGCCCGAACGATAGGGGCAAAGCCCGAGCTTTGCGGCACAGATCGGCGCACCCTCGCCACACATCAATTTGCCCTCGCCCGTTGCCGCGCGGCGGACGAGTTGGGCCAAGCCGCTGATAAAGTCAGGGGCGGTGCTGACCGTCGGCACGCGTTCATAGCGCGGCACATTAACCTCATTCGCCAGATGCCGGTATTCGATGTCGAGCTCAACCAAGGTCTCTGAATGCTCAGAGACGAAGGCGATCGGCGACAGGACAATCGCCTTGCCGTCGGTGCCGGCGCGCCGGATTTCGTCGTCCGTCGACGGGCCGATCCATTTCAGCGGTCCAACACGGCTCTGGTAGCAGATCGACCAGTCGAGATCCTCGATACCGAGCTTCGCCACCACCGCTTCCGCCGTGCGTTCCACCTGGAACTGATAAGGGTCACCGGCCTCGATCACCCGTTCGGGCAAGCCATGGGCGGAGAACAGGATCCGGGTCGGCTGCCCGGCCGACACCTTCTGATAGGCATCACGCACAAGATCCGCCATCGCCGCGACCAATCCGGCTTCGCTTGGATAGCAGCACACCGCGCGCGCCGGCGCTTTCAACCCGAGCTTTGCCGCCAGGCTGTTCCATTGCTTCAGCGACGACCCAGTGGTCGTGCTGGAGAATTGCGGGTAGAGCGGCAGCAGGACGACGCGATCGGGTGCGAATGCGGCGACCGCCTTCACGGTTTCCGGCGCCATCGGATGCCAATAGCGCATGGCGAGGAAAATCTTCACCTGGCCCAAATCAGCCAGCGCCTCGGCAAGCGCCGTCGCTTGCGCTTCTGTATTCGCCAGCAAGGGCGAACCGCCGCCCAAATGCGCATAGATCTCCGCTGCGACCGGTGCCCGGCGCCGGGAAATCAGCTTCGCCACAAGCCAGCGCAGCAATCCCGGCAGCCGGATGATCGCTGGATCATTGAACAGGTTGAACAGGAAGGGTTCGACCGAACTGGCCTTATCGGGGCCGCCCAAATTGAACAGAACGACCGCGAGCTTCAAGCTGTCAGGTTCCCCAAAAGTGTTAGCCTTGGCCATGTTCGCGGACCAGCTTCGTCAGCCTCGCGACGTGCTCAGGCGGCGTCTCCTGCATGACGCCGTGGCCAAGATTGAAGACGTAGGGCGCTTGCCCCAGGCCATCCAGCAGACGCCGGACAGCACTATCCATCGCCTCGCCACCGGCCAGCAAAGCCAGCGGATCGAGATTGCCCTGAACGGCGCAGATTTGCTGGAGTTTCGACGCCGCCTCAAGCGGCACCATCGTATCCAGCCCGAGCGCATCCGGGCCAACCGTTTTGGCAAAACGTTCGTAATTCAGCCCTGCACCGCGCGGGAAGGCGATCACCGGAATATGCGGAAACCGCTGGTTCAGCGCGGTCACGATCGCCTTGTTCGGGGCGATCACCCAGCGGTCGAATTCCGTTTCGGCCAGCACGCCGCACCAGCTATCGAACAGCTGAACCGCCTCGGCCCCTGCGTCGATCTGGGCCGCCAGATAGGTAATCGTGGTGTCGACCACCAAATCGATCAGTTTTTGAAACCCGGTCGGATCGGTGAAGGCAAAGCGTTTGACCGCATCGAAATCCCGGCTGGTTCCGCCCTCGACCATATAGCTCGCAACGGTCCAGGGTGAGCCTGCGAATCCCAGCATGGTAACGCCCGGTGGCAGGGCGGCCTTAACCAGCCGAACCGTTTCATAGACAGGGGCCGCCCGATCGTGAAAACCCGCCGCAGACAATCGCGCCAATCCCGCCGCATCGCGAATGGGTTCCAGAACCGGTCCTTCCCCTTCCTTGAAAGCCAGGGATTGTCCGAGCCCGTAGGGGACGATCAGGATATCGGAAAACAGGATGGCTCCATCCATGCCGTAACGCTCGATTGGCTGAAGCGTAATCCTGGCAGCCTGATCGGGGGCGAGGCACAGATTGAGGAAACTACCCGCTGATTTGCGAAGCTCCCGATACTCCGGCAGGTAACGCCCTGCCTGACGCATCAGCCAGAACGGAATGGTCGCTGTTGTCTGCCCGCACAGGGCGGCCAGAAGCGGTTTGGATTGGTTTGGAAAATTGCGGGTCATGATCAACCTTGCCTACACGCTCTCCAATGTAGGGGAAAGGGTAAAATGTGTAAGGGGGTAGGGGTAGTAGGGATGGGAAAAGCTGGGGATTATTTTGCCGCCCGATTTATCCACAATTTTGCCGGCTCGCGCGTCGTCGGCCGAGGATTCTGTGGGTAAATCGGCGTGAGTGAGGTAGCGCCGCTTTATACGCGAGCCGCACGGTTTGCCTGCAAAACGGGGATAACCCGTCCGCCTGCATCATAGTGCCCCCTGTTCACCCAAACCCGGCGCCATCATCCCCAGGCTGATAACGGCCCGTGAGGTGTTCGGTCTGCCGTGAAGGAAATTTGCCATTGCGGTGAAAAGTCGAAGTTATCCCCACTCACCTGCTGTTATCATCATGCGATGCCGAACCGATCCACGCCGCCGCGCAACGCCCATATCCACCTCGTCTCCGACTCGACGGGGGAGACGATCTATCGCGTGGCGAGGGCCTGCCTGGTTCAGTTCTCCGATATCGAAGCGATCAACCATGTCTGGTCGCTGGTGCGGTCGCCGGCCCATCTGGAGCGCGTATTGGCCGGCATCGCAGCCCATCCGGGTCCGGTCATGTTCACGCTGGTCAATGATACGCTGAGGGCGGCACTCCAGGATGGTTGCCGCAAGGCGAATGTGCCGCTGATCCCCGTACTGGACCCGGTGATCGGTGCGCTGGGCAGCTATTTCGGCCTCGCCAGCGGTGCCGTGCCGGGCAAGCAGCACAGCCTCGATGCCGAATATTTCGGCCGGATCGACGCGATGACCTTCGCCCTCGCCCATGATGACGGCCAGTCGACCTGGAATTTGAACGAGGCGGATATCATCCTGGTCGGCGTCTCGCGCACATCGAAAACGCCGACCTGCATGTATCTCGCCAATCGCGGGGTGAAGGCGGCGAATGTGCCGCTGATCCCGACAATCCCGCTGCCCGAAACCCTGTTCGCCACGACCAAACCGTTGATCGTGGGGCTGACCAACGACCCCAACCGGCTGGTTCAGGTGCGCCGTAACCGCATGGAATCGCTGCAAGAACGTGAAATGACCGACTACACCGATATCGAACAGGTGCGCGCCGAGGTCAATTTTGCGAGACGGCTGTTCGCCGAGCAGAATTGGCCGGTGGTCGACGTGACCCGCCGCTCGATCGAGGAAACCGCCGCCAGCATTCTGCAGCTTTATCGAGAACGGCTGGGCGAACAGTGATCATTGTCGGATTGACCGGCTCGATCGGTATGGGCAAGTCAACCGCCGCCGCCATGATCCGCCGGCTTGGCATTCCCGTTTTCGATGCGGATCAAGCCGTGCATCGGCTAATGGCGAAGGGCGGGCGGGCGGTTGCACCCATCGCGGCGCGGTTTCCAGGCGTGCTGGCCGACGGCGCGATCGATCGCCGGGCGCTCGGCCGCGCGGTGTTCGGACAGAAGGCGGAGTTGAAGGCGCTCGAGGCGATCCTGCATCCGATGGTGCATGAGGCGGAGCAGCGCTTCATCCGGAGCGTTGCCTTCACACGGCAGGGGTTGGTTGTTCTCGATATTCCGCTGCTATTCGAAGGGCACCGTGACCTTGATTGCGATGTGACGATCGTCGTCACGGCACCTGCCTTCCTGCAGCGCCAGCGCGTGCTGCGCCGACCGGGCATGACCGACGAAAGGTTGCGGCAGATACTGGCCCTGCAAATGCCCGATGCCGAAAAGCGCCGCCGCGCCGATTTCGTGATCCAGACGGGCCTCGGCCACGCGCCGGCCTTGCATCAGCTCAAGCGGATTCTTAGGTGCTTGCGCTGACGCACCGCCCGTGATTCGCTACGCCAAATCAGCCACAAGGACACCGCCCATGCGCGAAATCGTGCTCGACACCGAAACCACCGGATTTGACCCTGAATCCGGCGACCGGCTGGTCGAAATCGGCTGTCTCGAGATCGTCAATTACGTGCCGACCGGGCGGACCTTCCACCGTTACTGCAATCCTGAGCGCGACATGCCGGAGGGGGCGTTCGCCGTGCACGGATTGTCGATCTCGTTTCTGGAAAAGCACCCGGTGTTCGAAGCGATTGCCGACGAGTTCCTGGAATTCATCGGTGATGCCCGCCTAGTCATCCACAACGCCGATTTCGACATGCGGTTTCTGAACGCCGAGCTGAAACGCTGCAACCGCCCTACCCTCGCGAAGGAACGCGCCCTCTGCACCGTCATCCTCTCGCGCCGCAAATTCCCGGGTGCGCAGGCCAGTCTTGACGCCTTATGCAAGCGCTTCGAAATCGACAACAGCCACCGCACCAAGCACGGCGCGCTGCTCGACGCCGAACTTCTGGCCGATGTCTATCTGGAGTTGATGGGCGGCCGTCAGGCCGGGCTCGAACTTGCCCAGCAAGCCGAAGAGCAAGTGACCGCGCTCGTCCAGCGCGACCGCCGCGAACCCCGCCCGCACGCCGCCTCCGAGGTGGAACTTGCAGCGCATAAGGCCTTGCTAGCTAAGCTGAAGACGCCGATCTGGATGAATTAGCGGGCCGGGGGGCGGGGAGGAGAACAGCAAATTCTACCGCACCCGCTTCAGCAGCACATACAGCGCCCCGCCGCCGCCATGTCGCGGCTGCGCCCCGGAAAACGCCAGGATATGGCCGCGATTGCCGGGCTCGTTCAGCCAGCGCGGCACGGCTTCGCGCAATATGCCGATGCGCTGGCCGCTATCGTCGAGTTTCGAGCCTTTGCCGGTGATCACGAGCACACAGCGCGAGCCGCGGCGGCGGTGGGAGTCGAGGAAGCCGTTGAGGGCGTAATGCGCGGCCTCCTGCGTCATGCCGTGCAGGTCGAGCTTGGCCTCGATCGGTAATTGGCCCTTGCGGAACCGCTCGGATGTCGCCTTGTCGAGGTCGATCATAGCGCCGGAAGAGAGGGTCGGCGGCGCGGCTTTCAGGCGGGGTTTGGGCAGGGCCGGCGGCTTTGGCGGCGGCGGCGGGGCCGTCGGTACCGCAGTAACCGGCGGCGGAGGAGGAACAACCTCGTCCTCCCCACGCAGTTTCGCGACATCTTTGGTGGCAAAGCGCCAGAGCTGGATTTCGGCTTCGGTTGGGGCGGGGCGTTTGCGGGGTTTTGGCGGCTTGCCGTCAGCCATCGTCGCCGACCAGCAGGATGACCAGCCGGCGGGGGCCGTGGGCGCCGAGGAGCAACTGCTGTTCGATATCGCCGGTGCGCGACGGGCCGGTGACGAAATTGGCGGTGCGCGGCGGCCCGTCCTTGTGGTCTTTGCGCCAGCGATCCCAGCCATCCTCATATGTGGCGACGATATCCTTGGCCTTCAGCACGACGATATGGGTATCGGGCAGGAAATTCAGCGTGGTCGGACGGTCGGGCGCCGACATCAGCATCAGCGTGCCGGTCTCGGCGACGCCGACATGGGCGGGCGTCACAGACACCAGATCGTCGATCGTGGCGCGGTCGAAGCGCACCTCCAGCATCTTCTGGCTGGCCCAATCCATACCCTTCAGTTCCGGGCTGACGACCAGCGAGGCGGGCAGGTTATGCTGCTTGAGGACGGAGGTTATCGCCGGGCCGATCTCGTCGTCATTGGCGAGGCGCACGACGTTCGCCGCCGCCTTCTCCGCCATGGTGGCGAACAGCTCTATCAGGCTCGCGTGATCGATGCGGGTGCGCCCTAATTCGATGCCGCGCCGGGGGGCTGCCAGCCGCTGGTCGAGCGCCTCGCGGATCGGCTGTTCGAGCTCGCCGCGCTTCAACGCCCGGCGGATATTGCCCAGTATCTGGGCGCGCGCCTCATCGCTCATGGCGATTTCCGCCT
>CAIZEE010000097.1 GCA_903931835.1 uncultured Elstera sp. | reverse complement strand
CTGAAAAGCAAGTTCGCTTAGCGATAAACTCTTGGGATCAGTTCGCCGCCAGTTGGAATGATCTGGAACTCGATGCGCATATGGCCGATGGCGGACGCTATCGCCGCCGGCGTTACGCAGTCTATGCCGCCTCGCGCGATGGCGCTATCGAGCGCGCGGTCCATCAGCCGCATTTCCAGGCGCGCCAATACAACGCCCTGAATGGCGGCATACCCCGCTGGTTCGAGCCCGTTCTATACCCGATCGGCGCTGGTCCCACGATGATGACGACGCTGGGGCTATGCCGGCAGCTCTTCGGGATGCTCGCACCGCAGACCGAGAATTGGCACATCGAGGTGCATCAGTTCCGTATCGAGGCGCGCGCCGATATGCCGGGCATGCCGACGCCTGAAGGCATGCATCGCGACGGTGTGGATTACGTGCTGGTGATGCTGATCGGACGCAGCAATATCGCCCGCGGAACAACCTCCATCCACGCCCTGAACGGCAAGGAATTGGGCTCTTTCACGCTCAGCGCCCCCTTTGATGCAGCGCTGGTCGAAGACGCGCGCGTCTTCCACGGCGTGACGGCGGTGCGCGCCGTTGATCCCGGCCAACCCGCCTTTCGGGATGTTTTGGTGGTGACCTTCCGCAAGGCGTGACGGGGGTTGCGCCGCTTTACCGCTAGACGGCCTACCGACGCGCGGCTATAGCCAAGCGTCGTCACCCAATCTTGTGGGGGCAGTCTTGAGGGAGAGCGCGTGAAGCCTAATCCAAATACCGCGTTGATTTTTGGCGGGTCGGGTCAGGATGGCGCTTACCTGTCGGAGCTTCTGCTCGCGCAGGGCTACGAGGTGCACGGCACCTCGCGCGATCATGACGCGAGCCCGTTTTCCAACCTCGTCCGGCTTGGCATTCGCGACCGTGTACAGGTTCATTCCGCCGTGCTGAACGATTTCCGCAGTGTCGCGCAGACCATCGCCAAGGTGAAGCCCGACCGAATTTTCAATCTGGCGGCGCAATCTTCCGTCGGGTTGTCGTTCTCCCATCCCGTTGAGACGATCGACAGCATCATGCACGGGACCATCAATATCCTGGAGGCGATCCGCTTCATCGGCCTCGACACCCGTTTCTACAACGCGTCGTCGAGCGAGTGCTTCGGCAATACCGCTGCGGCCGGTGCGACCGAGGACACGCCGTTCCAGCCGCGCAGCCCCTATGCCGTTGGCAAAGCGGCGTCGTTCTGGGCGGTCGCCAATTATCGTGAGGCGTATAACCTCTATGCTTGTTCCGGCATTCTGTTCAATCACGAATCGCCGCTGCGGCCGTCGCGCTATGTCACGCAAAAGATCGTTCGTGGCGTCGTCGATATCTCTGAGGGTAAGGCGGATAGCCTCTCGCTCGGCGCACTCGACATTGCGCGCGATTGGGGTTGGGCGGCCGATTACGTTGATGCCATGGCGCGGATGCTCGATTTGGACACGCCGAGCGACTTCGTCATTGCGACCGGCGTCATGGTGACGCTGCGCGACTTCGTCGATGCAGCCTTCCGGTGCGTCGATCTCGATTGGCAGCGCTATGTCACCACCGATGCTAATTTGTTGAGGCCCTCTGATATTTCGATCAGTGTAGGCGATCCGAGCAAAGCGGAACGCGATCTCGGTTGGCGGGCCACTGTTACGATGCCGGCGCTGGTGGATCGATTGGTGGCAGAGGAAATCCTGCGCCGAAAGGCGAGTTGACAGGACGTAGCGGCACTCCTAGCTTTCCGGCGGATTTTTTCTGGGGTCTGATCGGTTCAGCGTGAACCGGGAATCACCTTCTAGAAACGCTCATCTTCCTCATTGGTCGGGTACGAATTTGTCAGATCTCGATAACACCATTGCGCCCGAGATAAAGGGCGACGATTTTTACCGATTAATCTCTCGCCTATGCCGGGAAGAACGCCCGCGCCATATTCTGGAAATCGGTTCGTCGGCCGGCCAGGGCAGCACCAACGCCTTCTTCGAAGGCATCAAGGATAATGCTGGCCGGTCCACCTTGTTCTGCATTGAGGTATCGACTCCGCGCTTTGAAAAACTGCGGGAAACCTACGCCGCCAACCCGCTGGTCGTTTGCTACAATGCGTCTACGGTCAGCGTTGCAGACTTCCCGAAACCATGGGAAGTGGCGCGGTTCTATGCGTCGGAGCAAAGTGGCCTTAACCAATACGAGTTGCCGCTCGTCCTGTCCTGGCTCGACCAGGATATCGAGTATGTGCGCACCGCCGGCGTTCCAACCGACGCGATCGAGCTGATCAAATCCGATCACGGTATCGATCATTTCGATATGGTGTTGATCGACGGGTCCGAGTTTACCGGATCGGTCGAACTTGACCGCGTTTATGGCGCCAAGCTGATCCTGCTCGATGACACCAATACCTATAAATGCTTTGAAGCGCGCCAGCGGCTGCTGGCCGACCCCGCCTATGAGCTGATCGCCGACGACCAGGCATTGCGGAACGGTTTTTCCGCCTTCCGCCGCCGCGAGGAGTCTGGCGAGTTGCCGATTGATTTCTTCACCATTGTGCTGAATGGCGAACCCTTCATCCGGTATCACGAACGGGTTCTTGCAAAGCTCGATATGCCCTGGCATTGGCATATCGTCGAGGGAGTGGCGACGCTGATCAACGACACGGCCTGGAGTGTTGCCGGCGGTGGCACCGTGACCGAGGAGCTTCATGCGGGTGGCCTCAGCAACGACGGGACATCAGCCTATCTTGATGACCTGGCTTCCAGGTTTCCGGATAAGATAACGATCTACCGTCCGCAGCCCGGCCAGTTCTGGAACGGCAAGCGCGAGATGGTCAACGCCCCGTTGGGCAATATCCACCATGACTGCTTGCTGTTTCAGATCGATGCGGACGAGCTATGGACGGCGCAGCAGATCGGCGACATTCACCGGCTGTTCATGGAGGACCGGGGACGGCACTCGGCGTTTTTCTGGTGCGATTATTTCGTCGGACCGGAAAAGATCGTCTCGACGCGGTATAATTACGCCGAGAACCCGAAATCCGAATGGCTGCGCGTTTGGCGCTATCGTCCAGGCATGATCTGGGCCGCCCATGAGCCGCCTATGCTCGTGCGCAAAGGTGCCCAGGGTGCGGAGGTGGATGTCGGACTTGAAGCGCCATTCTGGCATGGCGAGACCGAGAAATTCGGCCTGGTGTTCCAGCATTTCGCCTATGTCACCGAGGCCCAGCTTAGGTTCAAGGAAGTCTATTATGGATATGCCGGGGCCATCGAAGGTTGGCATCGCCTGCAGCAGACGGACCGGCCGGAATTGCTGCGGGATTTCTTTTCCTGGGTCACCGACAATACGGTGGTCGATAGCATCGCGGCTCGTGGTGTCCAGCCGTTGGCCCAGATCGAGGGATCGGACTGGAGCTTCGGGGCCAAACCGCCGATTGCTCGCGTGGCGAAGCCGCGCCGGATTCTGATCGATTGCGTCGTCTTCCAATATCTCGATTCCGGCATCAGCCGCGTGTGGCGCGGATTGCTGGCGCAATGGGCGGAAGATCCAGCTTTCGCAGAGCAGATCGTCGTGCTTGACCGCAAGGGTACAGCCCCCAGAGTGCGAGGGCTGCATTACCGCACCATCAATGCGCATGATTATGCTCATAGCGGTGCCGACAGCCTGTATCTGCAGACAATCTGCGACCAGGAAGGGGCCGATCTGTTCGTATCGTCCTATTACACGACGCCTACCACCACCGCGTCGGTGTTTTTCGGCTATGACATGATACCCGAGATCATCGGCGCCAATCTGTCCGACGAAGTCTGGCTGGAGAAGCACCGCGCGATCGAACATGCGGGTGGTCATATAATGATCTCGCAAAGCTCCGCAGATGATCTGGAGCGGCTCTTCCCGGTGATCGAGGCGGGCAGTACCGTCGTCGCGCATTGCGGGCTGGCTGACGGGTTTGGCTTGGCCGATGCCGATGCAATTGCCGCGTTCCGGCGGCGTCATGGCCTGACTAAACCCTATCTTCTCAGCGTTGGCGATCGTACCGGCGTCGACGGCTATAAGAACGGTTTGCTGATCTTTAGAGCTCTAGCGGAGATGCCTGATGCGGCTGATTTTGACCTGCTAGTGATAGGCGGCGGCAGCGAAATCGAACCGGAATTGTTGGCGTTCCAGATCAAATCGCGCATTGTCCATCTTCGCCTTACCGACAGCGATCTGACATGTGCCTATAGTGGTGCGACGGCCCTGATTTATCCGTCACGCTACGAAGGGTTCGGATTGCCGATCCTGGAGGCGATGGCCTGCGGCTGTCCGGTTATCACTTGTCCCAATTCATCGATCATCGAGGTCGCAGGCGAGGCAGCGCGTTTCGTCGATCCCGACCTGGCTCCGGATCTGGTTCGAGCGATCCGCGAGGTTCGCGATCCCGCAACGCGCAAAGCGATGATCGCTGCTGGTTTGGGTCAGGCAGAGAAATTCTCGACCGACCGCATGGCTGCAACGGTCAAGGGTGCTTTGCTGGAGGCGCCGACGAACCGGCCAGCGCATATCTGGGGCGATTTCCGGCGCATGTTGCAGTCGAGCCAAGAGCCTTATTCGGTCTTTGGGTCGATCCTGCCGGTCAACAAGGCCAGCCCATCTGCTACTCGGTTTGCAGGCAGTGTTCTGCGACGCGGGGCGGTTGGCGCGAAGCCATCCTTTCTCGGCAAGCTGCGCAATTTCCGCAACCGGTTGTTTGGTGCTGGCGAGGTGATTGAAAGCTTTAATGTTTGGCAGCAGCGCCTGGAAGAGTCAGTGCGGGTCGAGATCAGCGCCAATCTCGCCCTGCAACGCAACGATATGCACAGCTACATGACAGCGCTTTGGTCGGAAGTTAAGTCAGCCGGCGATACGCTCTCAGCCGAAATGCAAAGCAGCCAAGCGGCCGCCAGCCAGGAAGCTCGGACGTTGCATAACCTGCTTGCCGCAGAGATACGGATGTTACAGGCGGCACTCAGCCCAGCCGGTAAATCCTCTGTCGATGCGGGCAAGACGCCGGATATTGGCATCGGGCGGGACAGAAGATCAGGGTAGATGTTAATAACTATCATCACCGTCGCGCGCAATGCCGATAGGACCATTCGCCAGGCACTCGAAAGTGTTGTGGGGCAAGCGTACGAAGAAATTGAATATATCGTCATTGATGGCGCATCGACAGATGGCACAAGGCGCATAATTGAAGAATACATAAAAAATATAGATATTTTTATTTCTGAGGAAGACTCTGGAATATATAATGCGATGAATAAAGGGCTAGCCTTAGCGCGAGGAGAACTCATTTATTTTCTAAATGCCGACGATTTTATTTGCGATCCGACTGTGCTCGGCGATGTTGCCGCCTACGTGGCCGCTAATCCCGATGGCGATGTGTATTACGGCGGGATTGAGGTTCGTATGGAGGGAAGAGCCCCGTTCGAGCACATGCCGGGCCCGCCGGAGTTTGCCGGTGAAATCCTGGTCTGCGGAGCTTTGCCCCATCAAGGAACCTTTGCTCGGCGCGCTGTTTTCGAGCGGCTGGGCGGCTTCAATGAGACCTATCGCATTCATGCCGATTACGACTGGTTCGTCCGCGTGATGTCGGATGAAGGCACAGTTCTGCTGCGTGTGCCAAGGATCATCGCGTCCTTCGCGCTGGGGGCGACGTCGAGCAATCTTGAGGCCGGGCAACCGGAAGTCTACGCCATCCAGAATTCGGCCGCCTATTATCAGACCGAATGGTGGCTGCGCCGCCGGATCGAGTTGTTTCAACAAGAATTGCTGCATTGCCGGATCGAAAATGCCAGACTGACGGCCCAGTGCTCGAACGGGGTGCGTTCGGGCGGTGTGTGGCAGTCCTGGCTGCGACGGCACCTTGCAAAATATCCTTTGTTGAGACGCTTGAAGCGGTTTGTAAACACATGATCAACCGATCCCCGATACGGGCGTTCCGCGCGACACGGGCTTTGGCGTTATGCTATTATTTTATTGAATTTAGAGCGGCCTTCACGCCGTTCGTTGCTGAGCGGAGCTGACCCCCATGTCGAAGCGGAACGAAATCGAGACAGGTCAGTGTTTTCTGGACCTGCGCGCGCGTTTGTTCACCGCGACGAAGTCGATTTGGCGGGTGCAGGATCAATTTGTGAACACGGACGGCTTGAAGTATGTCCGGCTGACCTCGGTCTCTGACCCGACCTTGCAGAAATCCCTGTCCCTTGCCGCGATCCTCGACAAACGCTATTTCACGACTGTCGAGGATGGCGAATGACGGAGTTGGGTTTGGCGACGGTACGGGCAGGCAATCTCCATCGACGCGTTGTTCCCTCACTCATAGCGGCTTGTCTTTGCAGCCTTGTTTTGGTGACCTCGGGCGCTGCGAACGCGGAGGACAAGGCGCCGCTCATACTCGATTCATACGAGACGGCACTTAAGCTGAAGCAGGCTGGCAATTGCGAGGATGCGGTTAAAATCCTTGAGCAATTGGCGGCACAAGGCCACGGTCACGAGCGGGCGGGGCTGAACCTCGCGCAATGCAAATTGGTTTTGGCGGAGAAAGCGGCGACGCCGGAGGCGGCGCACGACATGCTTCAGGATGCCGTCCGGCTGACGATTCTTGCCGCCAATGCAGGCCTCGACGACGCGCAGATCCAACTCGTCAAATTGACGATCAATGGCGGCCATTTCAAGGTTGAGCCGGTTGAGGCTGGCGCCTGGTATCTGATCTGGAAGCGCAATCCGACGCGGCTCCAGCTGGGCGGTTCTGCGATTGATCGCAAACTGGTCGAAAAGCTGCAGAGCACCCTGACGCCGGACGATTGGAACAAAGCCCAGGCCCAGGCCGACGCCTTCGTTCCGCAGCAATAATGATCCAACGCTGGCGAGCGGCACCTAATCGCGCCGCCCGTCACGTCATTTAAGCCGATCAGACCCGGACGGCACCTTAGTGGTGCCAGTGACCCCAACCGCCGCCGATCACGACTGTGCCGCCGTAGCCGTACGGGTAATACGGGTAGGGGCCATAGCCGGGGTAGTAATCATAGGGCCGGTAATACGGCGTCTGGGCGATCTGCTGCGGGATGATCTTGTTGCCCTTGGCATACATGCATTGCTGATAGGCGACATCATAGCGCTGCTGAAGCTCATAGGTGCTGACCGATTGAGGATCAATCGCGGCGATGGCCTGCGAGCCATAGCTGCGGCACTCTACATCTTCCTGCTGGAACATCTGGATTGGCTTGCCGTCGGCCGGCAGCGCCACCACCCTCGGTCCGGCCGGCGGGATGGCCGCGCACGCACCAAGCGTGAGGGCGGCGATAGTCAAGGCAAGCGTGGATCTCATGCTTTTCATGGTAGCCTCGTATCAACTCCAGGCAAGGGGTTCCTGGTACTGTATTCGTAATACGTGGCGACGACACCGGGTGTGCACCAGGGGAGCTGCGATTTTTCGCAAGTCTAACCCAGACTGGCACGGAAGTTGATGGTGTCGCGCCGCTTGGGGTAGGAGTGAACGCATGACGCTGGGGCGATCGATCGGGGCGGGGCTGACGGGACTGCTCGTGCTGTGTGCGGTCAACCTTCATTCAGTAAACGCGCAAACACCCGATAAGATCCGTGTGTTGTTCCCGACCTGGACCGGATTCGCATCGGTGTTCGTTGCCGATGACCTCGGCTACTTCAAGGAGCAGGGGCTCGTCGTCGATGCGAAGTTCGAGGATGAGCGGCCGAACGTGATGGCCGCAATGGCGCGCGGCGATATCGAATGCGACATGCGCTCGGTTCCGGAATACCAGGGACGGCCGCGCGATCCGACCACACCCGGCGTGATCATCGGCGTGATCGATCAATCCCTTGGCGGTGACGGGGTGATCGCGTCGGGCGCAATCAAGGGGACGGCTGACCTCAAGGGCAAGACGGTCGCGTCCGAACCCAACATCCCAGCCCGATTGCTGCTGCAGATCGAGTTGAAGAAAAACGGCATGACGCTCAATGACGTGGTGATGAAGGATATCAATACCGCCGATACTGTACCGGTCTTCTCCGATCCCTCAATCGACGCGATCATCACCTTCGAGCCGTTTCTGTCGCAAACGCTGGAGAAGCTGCCGCAGCGCAAGCCGCATGTCATCGTCTCATCCAGGGACTATCCGGGCGTGGTGACGGACGCCATTATCGTGCGCCAGGACGATCTGAAGGCGAACCCGAAGAAATATGAGAAATTCCTGACCGGCATCTATCGGGCAACTGCCTATTTTGCCACCAACCGGGCCGACTACATGAAACGCGCCGCGCCGCATTTCAATCTGACGGTCGAGCAGTTCGAGGCGTCGATCAAGGGCAGCATTGCCTATGTGACCTTTGCCCAGGCGCGGGCCTTTCTCGGTGTCGACGGCACCCCTGGCACGCTCTATCCGATCTTCGACGACGTCATGAAGCTCAATCTGGAGAACGGCTCGGCCGATCACCTGCTGACCCGGGCGACCTCGTTCGATACGCGCGCGATCGCCGCCATCCCACCCGATCGTATCTCGAACTGAGCCATCATGGTCGACCAACCCCTCAGCAATCTCGGCACCGCGCCCGGTACGCCGGCTGACCCCGCCCAGCCGACCAATCAGTTCTTCACGATTCGCGGCAAGCTGTCGAAGCGCGCGTCGCTCGGTGTCGCGGTTGTGGCGAGCGTCGCCTTGCTGGGGCTATGGGAGGTGCTGGTACGCACCGGGCTGATGAGCGGCCTCTTCTTCCCGCCGCCAACCATGATCGCCGAGACCCTGTGGGTGATGTTTCGCGATCAGCATCTGGCGATGCACGCCGGCATCTCGACGCTGCGTGTGCTGGTCGCGTTCACCATCGCAGCATTGATGGCGATTCCGATCGGCATGGTGATGAGCAGTTTTCGCGGCATTGGTGCCGCTCTCGAGCCGATCGTCGATTTCATCCGCTATTTGCCGGTGCCGGCTTTGGTACCGCTCAGCATCATCTGGTTCGGCATTGGCGAGGAGACGAAGATCTTTCTGTTGTGGTTCGGCACGTTCTTTCAGCTGGTTCTGCTGGTTGCCGACGATATGGCGCGGGTGCCGCAGGAATATATCGAGATCGCCTGCACGGTCGGCGCCCGACCATCCCAGATGCTGAGCGATGTCGCCTTCCGCGCCATGCTGCCGAGTCTGTTCGACAATCTGCGGATCACGCTTGGCTGGTGCTGGACCTATCTGATCATTGCCGAGATCGTGGCCAATGATAGCGGGCTTGGCTTCGTCATCTGGGCCGCCCGGCGCTATATGAATACGCCGCAGGTGATGGCCGGTGTTGTGATGATCGGGCTGATCGGGCTCTTGACCGATCAGTTGCTCCGCCGGCTCCACAAACGCCTGTTCCGATATCTCTAGATGGCCCGCAGCGCGCCCTATCTGGTCTTCGATAAGGTCACCAAGCGGTTTGGCGACTTGGAAGTGGTTGCCCCTTTCAACCTGACGGTCGAGCGGCGGCAGTTTGTCGTTTTCTTGGGCCCGTCCGGCTGCGGCAAAACCACGTTGATGCGTATGGTTGGCG
>CAIZEE010000096.1 GCA_903931835.1 uncultured Elstera sp. | reverse complement strand
GGCGGAGATGACCAGCGCCTGGCGGCTCGGATTGCCGAGCTCGAAGCGATCGTGGGCAAGCCGCGGAAGACCTCGTCCAACTCCCATACGCCACCGTCGAAGGACGGCCCCTGCCGGGGCAAGCGGCCCAAGCGGCCGGCGAAGAAGCGACCGCCGCGCGAGGGCAGGTTCAGACCCCTCGCTGAGAAGCCCGACAAGACCGAGCGCCGGATGGCGGGCGCCTGTGGCCATTGCGGCGCGGACGTGTCGGGCGCCCAGCAGCGGTGTCGCCATCGCTATGACCACATCGAGCTTCCGCCGATCCGCCCCGTGGTGACGCGGGTGGAGATCTTCGGCGGTCGCTGCGGCGGCTGTGGCCGTCGCTATCGGGGCGAGGCGCCGGCGGGCATGGCGCCCGGCACGCCGTTCGGCCCGGGCATCCGGTCGCTGATGATGTATCTCCACCACAGCCACCACGTCGGCTTCGAGCGCCTGTCGCGCATGCTGCGTGAGCTATTCGGCCTGACGATCTCCGAGGGCGCCGTCGCCAACGCCTTCCGCCGTACAGGCGACGACCTGAACGCGGCGTGCAGGGCCATCCAGGACAAGCTGCTGACCGCCCGGATCATCGCCTCGGACGAGACCACCACGCGAGTTGACGGCGCGACCCACTGGCAGTGGGTGTTCCTCTCGGACAAGGCCGTGCTGCACAGGATCGCGCCCAGCCGGGCCCGTGCCGTGGCTGACGAAGTCCTCGGCGGCCACAAGCCCGATGTGTGGATATCCGACCGCTACGCCGGCCAGCAGGAGCTCGGCCGCAACCATCAGGTCTGCCTGGCCCACGTTCTGCGCGACGTGCAGCACGCCATCGACAGCGGCGATACGATCTTCGCGCCGAAAATCCGCGACCATCTGCGCTGGGCGATCAGGGTGGGCAAGCGACGAAGCAAGCTGAAGGACAGCACCCTGGCGGTCTACGCCCCCAGAGCCGACGAAAGGCTCGACAACCTGCTCGCCGCGCCCGTCGCCCATCCCGCCGGCAAGAGCCTCAAGAAGCAGATCAAGGCCTGGCGAACCAAGTTCTTCGTCTTCCTGACCGACCGCGCGGTCCCGGCCACCAACAACATCTCCGAACGCGAAATCCGACCTTCGGTCGTGTTCAGGAAAGTCACCAACGGCTTCCGGTCCAACTGGGGCGCCCAGGTCCACGCCGGATATCGTTCCGTAACCGGAACGGCCCGCCTCAGCGGTCAACCCGCGCTCGAGGCCATCCGCGATCTCATCGCCGGAACCTTCGCCGTCGCCTGATCGGGTCGCCCCAGGCCAGCCTCGTGAGCAATTACTTGGGCGGCGGGCTCCGAGATCAGGTTATTGAAAAATGGCAATATATGTTTTGTGTGGCGGGCGCTTAGGCGGATCAGAATGGGGCAGCTTCGCATCCGGAACGCAAAACAAAACGCAAATGTTTCCGCAGCCTCCTCCCTAATCAAATGCCAAACACTACATAGTTTTCGGTTAAAGACTCAAACGTCGGTCGTAAAATGAATGAATTTGAAATATTCTTGCAGCCTATATATAGTGTTACGCCCATCGGCAAATGTATTTCCTTCACGCCTTCTGGCAATATATTCATCTTGGGAATAACATATCCAAAATCGACTCCTGACCGCTCATCAAGGCATCGTGCGATCATCTTCACCTGATCTGGAGTCGGAATTGCCAGGGCAGATATTTCCATTGCCATGACGTAAGGTCGCTCCGCCCACCCAGAGGCGCACTTTCCAACAAGTTGTCGCAATATTTTTGTCTGAAATTGCAAATTGTCGGCCGATGAAGGGGCAACACTATCTGTATTTCCCTCAGGAAGTTGGTAAAATATTGTTATAGGAGATAATTGCCTGCAAGCATCATAACTCACCCTTCGCGCGGAAGACTCGGTTATAATCATATTCGGAAATGAATCAAGCAATTGAGTGCGATCTATAGTTGAAAGTCTTGGTTCAGCCATTCCTATCATATCACCGAGTGGTCTATCTATCATGATCGGTGCAGATTGGGGATTTGATGTCGTTGTAAACCAATCCAAAAATTTGAAATTCCAAATATCATCTGATCTTGTGGCCACCCAGAGCGATGGTTTTCCAAGGCTCTCGGCGTATATAAGTCCATGCAAGCTTTGAGAAATTACGATCTCTGCCGCGGCAATTTGATGTATAGGTAACGCGCCATCATCAATTATATCAACAACACAAATATCTTCCCGATCTCGCAATGCGTTGAAAAATGGATGATAGATAGAATTGTGATGAGGTATTACCGCGGCACGGTAGCGAGCAGAAGGAGG
>CAIZEE010000095.1 GCA_903931835.1 uncultured Elstera sp. | reverse complement strand
TGGCTGAGAAGGGGATTGGCGTATTACCACAGAATCTGGGCCAGGCGCTGGATGCGCTGGAGCGCGATACCGTCCTTACAACCGCGATTGGCTCCGATCTCATGGCCGAGTTCATCGATCTGAAGCGACGCGAATGGGTCGAGTATCAGCGGCATGTTTCCGAATGGGAACTGAACCGCTACGCCGATTTCTACTAAGGAGCAGCCCTCATGTGCGGAATTGTCGGATTGCTCATCAAGAAGCCGTCGCTGCGCCAATCGATCGGCCAGCTGATGCTGCCCATGCTCGTCGGCATGACCGAGCGTGGCCCTGAATCCGCCGGTCTGGCGATTTTCACCGAGCCGGAAGCCAAGGGCGCGTTGAAATACAGCCTCTATGGCAAGGTGGTCGATTGGAGTGTCGTAGCCGGCCGGGTGAAGGAAGCCTTCGACGCTGCCGCCACCCTGTCGCCGCGCGACAACCATGCGATCCTCGTCTCGACGAAGACGCCTGAGGCCGTGAAAGCGTGGATTGCCGAGAATTTCCCGCGTCTGCATGTGCTCAGCACCGGCCAATCGATAGATGTCTATAAGGACACCGGTTCGCCGCTCGATGTTGCGACCCGTTATGGGTTTGAGGGGATGAGCGGTACGCATCTGGTCGGCCATACCCGGATGGCCACCGAATCGGCGGTGACGCCGGCGCATGCGCATCCGTTCACGGCCGGGCAGGATTGGTGCCTGGTGCATAACGGCTCGCTCTCCAACCCGAATCAGATCCGCCGCAAGTTGCAGCACGAGGGCATCGCGTTCGAGACCGATAACGATACCGAGGCGGCTTGCCGCTTCTTCGAATGGCGGATGCGCGAGGGCGATACGCTGGGTGAGGCGCTGGAGCAGGGGTTTGAGGAGCTGGACGGGTTCTTCACCTTCCTGATGGGCACCGGCGATGAGCTGGCTTTGGTGCGTGATCCCTTTGCCTGCAAACCTGCGATCGTTGCCGAGCACGATGACTACGTCGCGATCTCGTCGGAATTCCGCTCGCTTGCGAAACTGCCCGATGTTGCCAACGCGCATCTCTACGAACCGGTGCCGGAGCGTCTCTACATATGGAAAGTCTAGATCTCAACCAGATGAGTCTGCGCGAGATCAATCAGTTCCTGCATAAGGAACTGCCGCATCGCGACATTCAGCGTCTGGAAATCCTGAACCCCGAGGGCGCGCATCACATCGCGGTCGGCCTCGATTGCCCGGTCGATGTTCAGATCCGGGGCCATGCCGGGTATTACACCGCCGGCATGAACCAGAAGGCGAGTGTGACCGTGCACGGCAATGTCGGTTGGGGCGTCGCCGAGAACATGATGTCCGGCATGGTGCGTGTGAAGGGTTTTGCGTCGGAGGCTGCCGGCGCCAGCGGTCATGGCGGTCTGCTGGTGATCGAAGGCGACGCATCGCTTCGCTGCGGCATCTCGATGAAGGGCATCGACATCGTCGTCGGCGGCAGCATCGGCAATTTCTCAGGCTTCATGGCGCAGGCGGGGCGCATGGTCGTGTGCGGCGATGCCGGTGATGGGCTCGGCGACTCGCTCTACGAGGCGGTCATCTATGTGCGCGGCCAGATCAAATCGCTCGGCGCCGATGCGCGCGAGGAGCCGATGGGCAACGAGGATATCGTTGCGGTTGCCGATCTGCTGGCACAAGCAGGGTTCGACTATGACCCCAGAGACTTCAAGCGCGTCGCCTCGGCCCGCCAGTTGTACAACTGGAACGTCGATGCCGATCAGGAATATTAGCTCATGAGCAAGCCGGCGCCGGAACAAAGCTTCACCTTCAATCAGAACGTGATCGATTACATCCAACGCGCCTCTGCGACTGGGTTATATGAGATCCGTGGCCTTGGTGCGAAGCGGCCCTTGCCGACCTTCGACGACCTGCTGTTCCTGGCTGGATCGGCCTCGCGCTATCCGCTGGAAGGGTACCGCGAACGCTGCCTGACCAAGACGGTCTTGGGTACGCGCTACGCCAAAAACCCGATCGAGCTCGCGATTCCGATCACCATCGCCGGCATGAGTTTCGGCGCGCTCTCGGCCAACGTCAAACAGGCGCTCGGCCGGGCTGCGACCGAGACTGGCACTTCGACCACTACCGGCGATGGCGGTATGACAGAGGAGGAGCGCGGGTCGTCCAAGACGCTGGTCTATCAATGCCTGCCATCGCGTTACGGCTTCAACCCGAACGATCTGCGTCGCGCCGATGCGATCGAGATCGTGATCGGGCAGGGCGCCAAGCCCGGCGGCGGCGGCATGCTGCTCGGCCAGAAGGTCAATCCGCGCGTGGCCGCGATGCGCACGCTGCCCGCCGGTGTCGATCAGCGCTCGGCCTGTCGTCATCCGGACTGGACCGGGCCTGACGATCTGACGATTAAAGTGCGCGAGTTGCGCGAAATCACCGATTGGGAAAAGCCGATCTACATCAAGATCGGCGCCACCCGCGTGTTTAACGACGTCAAGTTGGCGGTCCATGCCGGCGCCGATGTCGTCGTCGTCGATGGTATGCAAGGCGGCACGGCGGCGACCCAGCTTGCCTTCATCGAGCATGTCGGCATCCCGACTCTGGCGGCGGTGCGTCAGGCGGTCGATGCGCTTGAAGATATGAATATGCGCGGCAAAGTTCAGCTCATCGTCTCGGGCGGTATCCGGACGGGTGCTGATGTCGCAAAGGCGCTGGCGATGGGGGCTGATGCCGTGGCGCTGGGGCAGGGCGTGTTGATCTCGCTCGGCTGCAACAGCCCGACCTATGTCCAAGACGGCGAGCATATCTCGGCCATCGCCGATTACGATGCGCTCGGCACGTCGCCTGGTGCCTGCCACCATTGCCATACCGGCAAATGCCCGGTTGGCGTGACGACGCAGGACGAAATCCTGGAACAGCGGCTTCAACCCGATGTCGGCGCCAAGCGCGTCCGCAACTACCTGAAAACGCTCACGATGGAGCTCACGACGATCGCACGCGCCTGCGGCAAGTCGAACGTGCACCATTTGGAACAGGAAGATCTGGTGGCGCTGACGATCGAGGCAGCCGCCATCGCCGGCGTGCCGCTGGTAGGAACGAACTGGATACCGGGCAAGGCCTTTTAACGATCGACGATCTCGTTTGAGCGAGAACCGCTACTCCGTCTCCCGCGACGCGCAGATCACCGACAGCATGCGGATTGGCAGCTTCACCAGATGTTCCGGGCCGTGCGGTGCGTCGCTGTCGAAGAACAGCGAGTCGCCGGGCTTCATCGGGTAGAGCTTGGAGCCGTGGCGATAATCCATTTCGCCTTCCAGCAGATAGATGAACTCGAGCCCGGCATGCTGGAAAATCGGGAAGACATCGGACTCGTCCGTCAGTGTCACGAGATAGGGTTCAACCGACAGGCTTTTACCCACGGAATGGCCGAGCAGCTCGTATTGATGGCCGGCTCTGGTACCGCGCCGCTCAATGTTCAGGCCTTCGCCCGCCTTGACGAAACTGGCGTCGCGCTGCTCTTCGAATTTGCGGAACAGGGCGGTGAAGGGGACGTTCAGCGCGGTTGACAGGGCACGCAGCGTCGAGAGCGAGGAGGACGTGGCACCGTTCTCGATCTTGGACAGCATGCCGGCGGAAAGCTCCGCCTCTCGGGCTAGCTCAGCAACCGTCTTGCCGAGGTCCAGGCGGAATTGCCGGACGGCGCGGCCGATCGAGACTTCGAGGCTGTTTTCCCTCGCCCCGCCGACGGCATGGGCTTCGCCTTGACCCTCGGCTGCGACTTGTTCTGCTGGCGCTTCGGCCGTACGGCGCATCGGACGGGACCTCTCACTCATGGGGTTAGGGTGCGACGCCGTGCAATCATAGCGCCAACTGCATCGATAGCCGAGCCTGCGATGATCAATACGGCGCCGGCTGCTTGGCTGCGGGGAATCGCCTCGCCAGAAAACGCCGCCACGCTGACCAGACCGACGATGATCTCCATCGGAATTAGTAGACCAACAAATCCGGGAGATAGCGATCGCGATCCCCAGGTTGCAAAGAGATTGGAGGGGATGAACATGATTAGGCTGAAGCCTAGAAGTTCCGGCAGGAATGCGCCGATCGCTGCGGCATCGGGGAGCGCACCGGCGCTTGCCGCCGGCAGCACTACCAGTGCTATTGCCGAAATGAATAAGCCGCCAACAAACATGGCGAAGCACTGATAGGCCGGCGCTATCGCATTCTCGATCACCAGCAAGGTCGTGCCATACGACCAGACGATCCCCCCGGCCAGCGCCAGCCAGTCGCCAGCATTTTGCGGCAACGGCAGCCCATGGCCATCGTTCAGCACGACAATCAGCCCGGTAGCGCAGGACAGCATGGCGATGCAGCGATGCAGGCTCAGTCTCTCATCCAGCATGAAAATGCCAAACAGCGTGCCCCAGAGCGGCGTCATGTAGAACAGAACCTGCACTTTGACGATGGCGGTCAACAGGAAGGCGACAAAATAACAGACAAAACCGCCGCCCATGGCGAGGCCGATCAGGACTAGCCGGATGGTGACTTTAGGCCTGGCGATCGACCGTACCCAAAGCAGGGGCAGGGAGGCTGTGGTGGCGACGATGTTGATCGCGAATGATGCCCAGGCTCCGTGCAGCCCAGCTGCGTCGAGCTGGCGTAACGGAAGCCAGAAAATACCCCAGATCAGAACCGCCGAAAGAACGCCGAGAACCGGCCCCAATGGCATACCGGGCGCGCCGCTGATCGGCCTCGCAGACTCCATCTCTCGAACAATCCTTCCCCTCAACGACTCGGAGTCTGCCGTTACGCGCTGTTTTCAGCGATGTGGCGCGAGAGCGCAGCCTCTAGATCTTCGATCGGCTGCTGCCAGTCGCTGTGCAGCCGCTGTCGGAACAGGCGGAGTGTCGGATACCAGGGGCTGTCGTCGCGATTGAGCATCCAGCGCCAACAGGTGTCGGAACGATTGAGCAGCCAGACCGGTTTTGCCAAGGCGCCAGCCAAGTGGATCACGGCGGTATCGACACCGATGACCAAGTCCAGCGCCTCGATCAAGGCTGCCGTCTCCTGGAAATCTGTGAGGTCGGCGCTCCAGTCATGCAACGTGACATGAGGGGGCAACGATGCGGTTTGCGCGGCGGCGGCGCCAACTTGCAGCGACACGAACGAGGCACCCTGCGTCTGCAATATCGGTATGAGTCGTTCCAGCTGTATGGAGCGTCGTCGGTCAGCACCATATTCCGGATTGCCGGCCCAGACCAAGCCGACGCGCAGCCCCGGCAGGGTAGCCACCCGAGCGCGCCACGCAGCGACGCGCTCGGCCGGCACGCTGAGATAGGGAACGGTCGCGGGAATTGTCTCCAAAGTCGTTTTGAAGATTTGCGGCAGATCCAGAAGCGAACATTGCAGGTCAAATTTCGGGATCAGCCGTCCGGCCGTAACGACCATTTCCAGATTGGGCAGGCACGCCATAAGCGAGACTAATGGCTCCTGAACCGCCAGCACCACGCGCGTCTCCGGCGGCACCAATGCCAGAAAGCGGCAGAATTGGATCGTGTCGCCGATCCCTTCCTCGGCATGGATCAGGAGGCGGGCCGATCCGGTCGGCTGGCCGGTCCATTCGGTTTCGTTGTAGAGCCGGCCAATCTTGCCGCGCGCGCCATAGCGTAGGTGACGCCATCCCTGGTCGAAGCGGCCGCTCAGCAGATGCGTGTTGCCGAGCGTGCCGAATACTTCCCAATCAGTCGGGGCGAGCAGTGTCGCCTGCTCCGTGCAATATTGCGATTCTTCAAGCCGATCGAGATGGCTGAGCAGCGCGCCGAGATTGAACAGGGCTCTTGCATAACGGGGGTTCAGACGGATTGCCGTTCGATAGCTTTGCTCGGCCTCCTCGAACCGCCCCAATTCCTGAAGCGCATTGCCCATATTATTATGGGCGTGGGCGTAGTTGGGATCGAGCGCCAGGGCCTGCGCGAACATATCGGCGGCCTCGGCAAAGCGATGCCAGCGAAACAGGAGATTGCCCAGATTGTTATAGGCTTCGGGTGCTTTCGGGTCGACGCTCATCGCGTCACGGTAAAAACCTTCTGCTTCCTCGAAACGCTGCAATTGCGCCAGCGCATTACCAAGGCCGTTAAGCGCCTCGATCCTGGTCGGATCGCGCGCCAGCGCCCGTTCATACAACTCCCTCGCTTCGCTGGCATTATTGCGATCGAACAGGGCGTTGCCTAGGTTCACGCAGGCGTCGGCTGTCCCGCCGCTCAATGCCAGGGCGAGCCTCAGGCAAATTTCCGCTTCGTCCTGCCGGCCAAGATTGCGCAGGGCGAGGCCAAGATTGCCCTGATAGGCGGCGATGGTCGGCTCCAACCTTACGGCGGTTCCGAAATAGGCGGCAGCGATATCGGGTGTGCCGCGTTGCAGGGCGATTACACCGATACCGTGCAAAGCGGCGTGATATCCTGGGTCCGTCCACAATACTTCGCGGTAAAGCCGTTCGGCTTCGGCCAGATCGCCCACGCGATGGTACTCTAGAGCTTGTGTAAAACTGTCAGCGGTAGTCATTTCTACCGTATTGCCACTCAAGGTGCCGATTGTCATTGCTCCAACTCGTCAGATTGATTTAGAAAAGCGCAGTGAATCTATTTCTCTGTGGAGTGGCGTCGAATTGGTTCCGCAACCTAGTGATAGTCTGCGATTATCCTGCGGTCGCGCGGGAAAAGCGATTCGCGTACTTACGGTAGTCGTTATTGGCTTCTCCAGTAGCATTGCCTTTTCAATCAACGAAGTTCGCGCACAAGCGCGATTGCCGTCCCCTGCGGAGGCTGGTCGCCCGCCTGAACCATCGCCCCTGCTGCAGGCGCCGCCGAGCGAGTTCGATCTGACAATTCCGACGCCGAGGCGCACGCCGGAGCCGCGCGCGGTCGACGATATCCAGTTCGAAGTCAAAGATATCGTCGTCGATAACGCCACCGTCTATAGCAAGGATGAATTGGCGCCGCTTATTGCGCCGGCGCTCAATCACCAGATCACGATACGCGACGTTCTGGGAGTCGCTGACGCGATCGAGGCCAAATATCGTGGCGATGGCTACGTCCTGACCCATGTGTTCGTGCCGCCACAATCGATCGGTGACAGCGCCTTTCATCTGCAGGTCGTCGAAGGCTTTATCAAGCGGGTCAAGGTTGAAGGCGGCGACGAGGCTGTACGAGTAGCGGTGGAGCGCGCGTTGGCGCCGGTCGCCATTGACCGGCCAGCCAGCCTGACGACGCTCGAGCGCGCATTGCTTCTGGCGAATGATCTGCCCGGCGTGGCGGCGACCGGCGTGATCAAGCCGGGCGACGAACTGGGTGCAGCCGAACTGGTGGTGACCATCGCTCAGCATAGCTGGGACGGTCTTGCCAGCATCAATAACCGTGGCTCGCCCTATAGCGGCAAATGGACCGGGTTTGGCGAGGTGGCGCTTAACGACCTGCTTGGCGAGGCTGAGCGCATCACCGTTGATCTGTCGAGTTCGGCCGATGTCGAACAGCAGCGATATATCGCGCTTGGGTATACTCAGCCGGTCGCGATCGCCGG
>CAIZEE010000094.1 GCA_903931835.1 uncultured Elstera sp. | reverse complement strand
GCCTTTGCCGTTGCAGTCGCCCAGCGCCCAGATCGTCGGGACGCTGGTCTGCAGTTGATCATCGACGGCGATGTAGCCACCCTTGCCGATCACCACACCGGTATTCTCCAGCCCCAAATCATCGGTATTCGGCTTGCGGCCGGTTGCGATCAGCAGATGCGAGCCGACGATCGCCATCGCGCCGGCCTCACCCGTCAGGTGAACGCCGATCTCATCGCCTGCCGACTCGACGCTCAGCGATCTCGCGTTCAGCTTGATCGCAATACCTTCGCCTTCGAGGATATCCTTGATCATGTCCGAGATTTCGGGGTCTTCGCGATGGATCAGGCGGGAGCCAGTTTCGATGACGGTGACCTCCGAACCGAAGCGCCGGAACATCTGTGCGAATTCAAGGCCGATATAGCTGCCGCCGATAATCACGAGATGGCGGGGCAGGGTGTCGAGCGCCATCATCGAGGTGTTGGTGAGGTATGGAACGGTCGCCAGCCCCGGCAGATCGGGAATGCTCGCGCGTCCGCCGGCGTTGATAAAGATGCGCTTGGCGCTGAGCACGTCGTCGCCCACCTTCACCTCCCGGTCGGACAGGAATTGCGCGTGCCCCCGGTAGACCGTGCAGTTCTTCATGCCCGCGAGCCAGGCTTCGACGCCGTTACGCGCCCTTTGCACCACTTCGTCCTGGCGCGCATGCACGCGCTTCATGTCAACGCCGACCGGCCCGTTCAGCACCATGCCGAAATCCTGTCCGCGTCTTGCCAGATGGATGGCATAGGCGCTGGCGACCAGCGTCTTGGTCGGCATGCAGCCGACATTGACGCAGGTGCCGCCGAAAAATTTCCGCTCGACCAGCGCCACCGACAGGCCGGCATCGCTCAGCCTTGCCGCCAGCGGCGGGCCGGCCTGACCGGCGCCGATGATGAGCGCGTCATAGGACTTGGTCATGATGCTCCTTCGGGCGGCTGCGGTCTTACGCAATCTATCCTCGATAGAGGTCGCAAGACATCGTTTCGATCATTTATGATCGCTGCTGCCGCCACTGGAAGGAAACGCACCATGCTCGACTTCATCCTCGATCAGCATCGCCGGGATCTTGGTGGGTTCGAGGTTGGGCGTGTTCTGCCGCAGGCAAAGCGGCGGATGGTCGGGCCGTTCATCTTCTTCGACCATATGGGACCGGTCGATTTCGCACCGGGATTTGGGCGGGAGGTTGATGTCCGCCCGCATCCGCATATCGGGCTGTCTACCGTGACCTATCTGTTCGCGGGTGAGATCACGCATCGCGACAGCATCGGCTCCGAAATCGAGATCAAGCCGGGTGCGGTCAACTGGATGACCGCCGGGCGCGGCATCACCCATTCCGAACGGTTCGAAGGCTTGCGGCGAACCGGCGGCACGATGAACGCGATTCAGAGCTGGGTCGCCTTGCCCGAAGCCGATGAGGAGACGGACCCTGCCTTCTTCCACCACGATATCGGCGATCTGCCGAGCTTTGAGGACAAGGGCGTCTGGGGTCGGCTGATCGCGGGCGAAGCCTTCGGGCTGAAGGCGGCGGTCAAGACGCATTCGCCGATGTTCTATCTGCACATGACGCTGGCCGACGGTGCCGCGTGCGAGCTGCCGCAGAATTACACGGAACGGGCGGTCTATATCGTCTCGGGCTCGCTCAGCGTTGAGGGCCAGACGGCTCAAGCGGGGCAGATGCTTGTGTTCAAACCGGGGGACGGCGGCGCGCTCACCGCCGTCACGGCTAGTGTCATCATGCTGCTGGGTGGCGAGCCGATCGGCCCGCGCTTCATCGACTGGAATTTCGTGTCGTCGTCAAAGGATCGGATCGAACAGGCCAAGGCCGACTGGCGGGCCGGGCGGATGAAACTCCCCGATCTTGATTCCGGGGAGTTTATCCCGCTACCGGGCTAGATCGGCTCGCGGTATCGGCGCAGCCAGATCGCGGCGGCCAGGAACACGGCACAGACCACCAGGCCGATCCATAGGCCCGGGCTGCTCAGGAACTTCACCAGATCCATCTGGCGCAACGGTCCCAATATACCGTGGTCCGACATCGATTCGTCGGGCGTGCTGGCGTCAAACGCTTCGATATAGACGCCGCCCAGCCGGTATCTCAGCATGTCATAGACATAACGGCTGCGCAGCGCGATCGCCTCGATGACGCAGAGTCCGGCCGGCGGCAACACGGCCCACAGGAAGGTCGCCCGCCGCGCCCAGCCGGAGACGAGCAACAGCCAGCCGTAAATCGGCGCATACCAAAGCGCGATCGCCACCAGGCCGTAGAGCAGCGTCATCCAATGCTGAGCGAGGCTCACCAGCGTCCAGGAAGCGGTCATTTCCGATCCCCGCGAGAAGCCCAGGGCCACCAGCAGGATCAATTGCAGGGCGACAATAACCGCAAAGGCGATGGGCGGTATGATCACGAACGGGATGATCGCCTTTGACAGCACCGTCGTCAGATCCGATACCGGCAGCGATTTCCAGAACAGGATGCTGCGATCACGACGTTCGCCATGCAGGGCGCCCAGGCAATAGAACACGGCGACGATGATCATGGTGGTTGTGATCACAGCCGCCGTAATCGCGAACAGCTCGACAAAGACGAATTTGTGCCGGGTTCCGTCGTCAGTGGTGATCTCCATGTGAATCGATGAGGTCACGGTGCTGAGCAGGAAGGCGAACAGCACGACGGCGGCGGCGATCAGTGGCGCTGTATAGATCGACCGGTTTTCCCATAATTCGCGGCGCACGGACCAATAGAATAGCCGCGATATCGGTATGGAAGCGGGTGCGGTCGCGGGCATTTCGACGCTTACTTCAGATTGACTGGTCATGCTGCTGCTCCCTGCGCGGTCGCGGCGTTCTCGCCGCCGATAACGGCGACGAACAGATCGGCAATGCCGGGGGTGCGGGTCTCGCCCAGGGCGGAGAGCTGCCCACGATCAACAGTGTCGAACAGCATGACGCTGCGGCCGAACACCTGGCGCTCGTGAATGGGTTTCAGCGCTCGCGCGGTGGCCAGATGCTCAGGCGGCACCATCACCTCGGTATAGCGCTGCTCGAAATCCTCCATGCTGCAATCCAGCACGATGCGCCCCCGATTGATGAACATCATGTCGGTCAGCACGTGCTGGATTTCCTCTACCTGATGCGTCGTCACAATGATCGTGCGGCTATTGTCGAAATAATCGTTCAGCAGTGAGTCATAGAATTGCTTGCGGTAGAGGATGTCGAGGCCGAGCGTCGGCTCGTCCAGTACCAGAAGCTTTGCATCGATCGCCATGACCAGCGCCAGATGCAACTGGGTGACCATGCCCTTTGACAACTCGCGTACCCGGCTGCTGCGCTTGATCTGGGTTTTGGCGAGTAAGGCTTCGGCCTTGGCGCGGTTGAACCTGGGATGCACACCCTCGATATAGTTCAGCGCCTGTGACACGCGTATCCAGCGCGGCAGGACGGCGACATCGGCGATGAAGCAGACATCGCGCATCAACTGATCGCGCTCGGTCCAGGGATTGCGCCCCAGCACCTTAAGCTCCCCTTGATAGGGGGCGAGGCCGAGTATGGCGTTTAGTGCCGTGCTTTTGCCCGCACCGTTCGGGCCGATCAGGCCCAGGATGCGGCCTTCCTCGACATTCAGATCGATGCCGTCCAGGGCGATCGTGGTGCCGAAGGCCTTGCGCAGGCCGCGTGCTTCTATGCATGCCATGGGTTAACGCTCCTTGTCTTTGTCGGCCAGCAGGTCGTTGGGCGTCAGGCCCAGGCGCTGGATGGTCGCCCGGATCGCGGGCCACTGCTCGGTCAGAAATTTCTCACGCTCGCCGCTCAGTAGCAGGTCACGCGCACCGTCATTGATGAACATGCCGCGCCCGCGTTTGGTCTCGACCAGTTGCTCGGCGACCAGTTGTTGATAGCCCTTCAGCACGGTCAGCGGATTGACGCGATACTCGGCCGCCACGGTGCGGACGGATGGCAGCGGATCACCCTCGTTCAGCACGCCGTCCAGGATCATCGCGACAATCCGGTCGCGCAGCTGCCGATAGATTGGCTGTGTGTCGTTCCACTCATAATCCATCATGGGTTCCAGACAGGGTTGCCAATGGCGTCAGGCAGGGCGTCAATCGTCGATCTCTTCGGAATCATCAGCGTCGTCATGCGCCTCGCGAAGCTTTTCCTTCACGACCAGCGCCGCATGCCGAAGCTTGGCTTCCAATTGAGCTTGCTTATGCGCCCGTTCGCTGACGGTCAGGGTGGGCGATGACTGCTCACCGAGAAGCGAGCCGAAGCCGATCACATGCGGACCACAGGCAACCACGCCAAGGATGCCGATCACGATGATGCGCTTAAACGGGTTCATAGGTTTGCCTTTCCTTGATCGCCGAGCTCGGTGGAGCAGAGATGGTGATTTACATAACTATATCACTAACCAAGATGCAAGGGGTTTTTTGAAATTCTTTGCAGCGGCGGCAACGGCAGTCCAAATAAGGTGAGGAACAGACAAGAAGGGCAGTGCCAATGTCAGCCTATTCGGCGCCCGTGATCGAAGCGGACAGCAAGGGTGAGTTTTATGAGGAGCTGGCGGCCGAGGTGCGCGGCTTGCTGGCGGGTGAGCGCGATCCGATCGCGAACGCCGCCAATCTCTCGGCGCAGCTATTCTGGATGCTGCCGGCGGTAAACTGGGTCGGCTTCTATTTCATGCGCGAGGGTGAGCTGGTGGTGGGTCCGTTTCAGGGCAAACCTGCCTGCGTGCGCATCGCGGTTGGCAGCGGGGTTTGCGGTACAGCGGCAGCGGAGCGCCGGACGATGCTCGTCCCGGATGTCCATGAGTTTCCCGGCCACATCGCCTGCGACGCCGCCTCACGATCGGAACTGGTTGTCCCGCTGATCAAAGCAGGCGAGGTTCTGGGCGTGCTTGATCTGGACAGCCCCGACCTCGCCCGGTTTGATCTCGACGATCAGGCCGGCCTGGAACGGATCGTAGATATCTATCTGGAGACGATCAGTTGATCGCCTTGGCCGACACCAGCACCGGGTTTTCACGATAGAGTTCGGGGAATAGGCGCTGCAGATCATGCACCTTGGGCAGATCGTTGATCGCGATATAGGGCTGGTTGGGATGCAGCGTCAGATAATCCTGATGGTAGCCTTCCGCCGGGTAGAAAACCTTGTCCGGCTCGATGCTGGTCACGATTGGTGAGCTGAAGCTCTTGGTCTCGGTCAGTTGTGCGATATAGCTTTTCGCGATCGCTGCCTGTTCGGCATCCGTCGGGAAGATTGCCGAGCGGTATTGCGTGCCGAAATCAGGGCCCTGGCGGTTCAGCTCGGTCGGGTTATGCACGGCCGAGAAATAGATCTGCAGGATGCGGCCATAGCTGATCTTGTGCGGATCATAGGTGATCTTCACCGATTCGGCATGGCCGGTTGTCCCGCTCGACACCGTTTCATACTCGGCCGTCGATTTCTCTCCGCCGGTATAGCCGGACACGGCGCTGATGACGCCGTCGACATGCTGGAAGACACCCTGCACGCCCCAGAAACAGCCGCCGGCCAGCACGGCCGTTTCGGACATCGTGTCAGGCTTTGCTTTCTCGTCAACGACGGCGGCAGGGACGGCGGATGTACCGGCAGCGGCGGATGAATGGTCAACACTCAAGCCCAGCACCGCTACGGCTGCCACACTACCGAGCAGTAAAAAGGCACCGAGGCGCTGGTTGAGGCATGGCTTGCTGCTGCGGTTACGGGGCTGCGGCATATCAATCTCCTGTTCCGGTCATCCGACCAGATCCGGCACCTCCTCGACAAAATCCATATCGAGCTCAGGCGGCGGCTTGCGATAAAAGGCGGTCAGGTAGGTTAGATAGGCGATGCCGAGCACGAGCCAAGAGGCCCCCAGAATCTGCGCGTTCCGGTCCAGGTTGAACAGCATGTAAAAATCGAACAGCCCCGCAATCGCCGGCAGGACCAGCCCGAACAAGGGCGAAACCGAGGCGACGTCCGGATGGCGTTTCAGATAGAGCGCCATGACGGAGACATTGACCGAGGTAAAGGCCAGGAACGCGCCAAAATTGATGAAGGAGGTCGAGGTCGCAATGTCCAGACCGATCGCCAGAAAACCGATCGCGCCGACGATCAGGATATTGGTGACCGGCGTGCGCCATGTCGCATGGAGCTGCCCGAAGACCCGCTTCGGCAGCACACCGTCGCGGCCCATCGCATAAAGAAAGCGGCCGACGCTCGCCTGCGTTGCGATTCCGGCGGCGAATTGCGTGACGACCAATGCTGCCAGGAAGATCGTTTCAAAAATATCGCTGCCGATCGCCTTGGCGATTTCGCTCGATCCCGTATCGACATCCGCAAAGGCAAATCCCGGATGCGCCAATTGCGCCATATAGGAGGCTGCGACGAAGAACAGGCTGCCGGCGAAGGCCACCAGCATCACCGCCCTTGGCACCACGCGCTTGGCGTCGATCGTGTCCTCCGTCAGCGTCGAGACCGCGTCAAATCCCAGAAAGGCGAAAGCGGCAAGCGCAGCACCGGCCAGGGATGCAGAGAGGGGCGCGCCTTCGCCAAAGAACGGCTTGATCGATACAAGCCCGTCCGCCCCCTCGGCCAGGAAGACATAGCGACCGGCAAGCGCGATGAACGCCAGCAGCGTGCCAATCTGGATGATCATCAGGATGGTGTTCACACGGGCGGCGAAATCGAGGCCGATCACGTTGATGATCGTGGTCACCAGAATGAACCCGGTGATGAACACCCAATTGGGTATCGCCGGAACGGCGGTATGAAAATAATCGCCGCCGATCAGCCAGACCACCATCGGCAGGAACAGATAATCGAGCAGCACCGCCCAACCGACCAGGAATCCCACATGCCCGTTCAGCGATTTCCGGGCATAGCTATAGGCTGACCCCGCGACGGGGTAGACACGCGCCATAACGCTGTAGCTAAGGGCGGTCAGCACCATGCCGATCGAGGCGATGACATAGGACAAGGCGGCGGTTCCTTGCGCTGCCTCCGCCAGCGGCCCGAACGTGCCGAGCACGATCAGCGGCGACATATAGGCAAGGCCGAACAGCACCACCGACCAGATTCCGAGCGTCTGTTTCAGCCCGACCGCTTTCCCCATTGCCTGCCCCCGCTGCATGCACCTGCCAATGGGTCATACGATCACGTGTTCTCATCCCCTCAAAACGGAAACTGCCGCTTACCCATCTGAATCGTCACCCATTTCAGCTCGGTCATCTCTTCCATGGAATAGCGGCCACCTTCGCGCCCGAAGCCGCTATTCTTGACGCCGCCAAACGGCACATGCGGTTCGTCGGAGATCGTGCAGTCATTGACATGCACCATGCCGGATTCAAGGCGCAGCGACAGGTCGAACGCCTTTTGCAGATCATTGGTGATAAGGGCCGCCGACAGCCCATAGGATGTGTCGTTGGCGATGCGTAAGGCATCCTCGGAATCCTCGGCGCGCAGGATGGAGACCACGGGACCGAACGTTTCCTCGTGATAGATCCGCATCTCCGGCGTGACATCGCGCAATACCGTCGCCTTGTAATACTGACCTTCGCCCCGGCCGCCGGTCAGCACGGTGGCGCCTTTGCCGGTCGCGTCGGCGATATGCGCGTCGATGAAATCGCCCTGGGTCGGGCGGATCAGCGGGCCGATCACGGTGCCGGGATCGCGCGGATCGCCCATCGGGATGCCGTTCGCTTTGGTCACGAAGCGCTCGCAAAACGCATCGAAGATCGGCGCCTCGACGATGATCTTGGAATTGGCCATGCAAACCTGGCCTTGATGCAAAAACATGCCGAAAGCGGCCGCATCGACCGCGTAATCGAGATCGGCGTCCGCCAGCACGATCAGCGGGCTTTTGCCGCCCATCTCCAGCGTGAATTTCTTCAAATGCTTGGCCGCCTCGACCGCCAGATACCGTCCGGTCCGGGTCGAGCCGGTGAAGGTGACCATGCGGATGCGCGGATCGGATAGCAGCTTTTCGCCGATCTCCTTCGCCGGTCCCGGAATGACGTTCAGCACGCCTGGCGGCAATCCTGCTTCCTGGAAGATATCAGCGATGACCGCACCCGATACCGGCGTTTCCTCCGACGGTTTCAGGATGAAGCTGTTGCCGGCGGCGAGCGCGAAGGCGATCTTCTTCATCGACAGCAGAAAGGGCGAGTTGAACGGCGCGATGCCGGCAATGACGCCGAGCGGACGGCGGATCGACATCGAGATCTGGCCCGGCTGGCTCATCGGCATGGTCTCGCCGACAACATGCCGGACATCGCCTGCGGCACTGCGTAAGAGATCTGTGACGTAGTCGATCTCCCACAGCG
>CAIZEE010000093.1 GCA_903931835.1 uncultured Elstera sp. | reverse complement strand
CGCTGAGCGAGGATGAGATCGTTCGCGGCCTGATGACGCCGATGCTCTCGACGCTCAAGGAATTGACGATGCGCGGCGTCGCCCATCGCAATATCCGCCCGGACAATCTGTTCTTCACCGATTCAGGCCGCACCACCATGGTGCTGGGCGAGGGCGTGTCCGCTCCGCCGGCCTATGACCAGCCGGCGATTTTCGAGACGATCGAGAGTGCGATGTGCGACCCGATCGGGCGCGGCAACGGCACACCCGGTTCCGATCTCTATGCGTTGGGCGTCACCATCCTCTATCTCCTGCTGGGCCGGGCACCCAATGTCGACAAGGATGTCGACAAGCTGATTGCCAACAAGATCGAGGTCGGCTCCTACGCCGCTCTGGTCGGCTCGTACCGCGTGCCGCTCGGCTTGATGGAAGCGTTGCGCGCGATGCTGAGCGACGATCCGAAGGAACGCTGGACCGTCAGCGATCTCGATATGTGGCTGTCGGGCCGCAGGCTCAGCCCCAAGCAGCCAAAGTTGCCGCAGCGCGCCTCGCGCCCGTTCCAATTCAATGGCGGCGATTATTTCAACGCGCGCTCGCTGTCGACCGCCTTCGCCAAAGACTATGTCGAGGCCGCCGTGGTTGTCCGCGACAAGAAGCTCGATAGCTGGCTGCGCCGCAGCCTGGGCGACGAGCCGCGCGCCGATATGTTGCAGAACACGGTCACCTCGACGGCGAGCCACATCACCGGACGTGGCGGCGATGAGCGGCTGGTTGCGCGCGCTTGTATCGCTCTCGATCCCGCAGCGCCGATCCGCTATCGCGGCTTTGGCGTCGCGATCGATGGCATCGGCCCGGCATTGACCGCCGCGTTGGGCGATCAGGAACTGCGCCAGATCATTTCGGAGATCATCGCCTCCCGTCTGCCGATCCATTGGGTCGGTAGCCAGTTGAAGCCGCGGGCCGAAGATCTGCGTGCGTTGCAGACGCTGGAAAAACTGCCCTCGATCATCGAACAGACTGTCATCGGGATGGGGGTGGAGCGTTGCCTCTACGACCTTAATCCTGGCGAGCGCTGCCATTCAGCATTGCTGGAAACCGAGGTCGTAACCGATATCCAGGGGCTGCTGCCCGCACTTGATGCGATCGCGCAACGCCAGGATCGCGGCGAGCTGTATATCGATCGGCATCTGGCCGCCTTTATTGCGTCACGATCCCGCCGGCCGAATGAAAGCCTGATCCGCGTGGTCGGCAGCAATCATGCCGAGGCGCGCGGTTTGGCGATCCTGCGTCTGCTCGCCAATGTCCAGGACCAGACGGAGGCAGCGCCGACCGTGGCGCTCAGCAATTGGCTGATCTCGATCTTGGGGCCGGCGGTCAGCAGTTTCCATCAGCGCAAACGGCGCGACCGCGTCGCCGACCAGCTACAAAAGGCTGCGAAGTCCGGCATTCTGTCCGATCTGGTCGCGATCCTGGATAACGAGACCGAGCGCCGCGCCGACGCGGGCGATTTCGCCGCCGCCCTTGCGGAATACCGCGATGTCCGGGCGCGCGCGAATGATTTCGAGGCCGAAATGGTCACCAGAAACGAAGACGCCAAGACAACCGGCGAACAGATCGCCGCCGTTTTTGCGATGGTTATGGTCAGCGTGGTGACCGCATTCTATCTGTTGATCGAGTTTGCCTGAGTAGGCGGGGAGGCGACCATGGCACGAGCAATCGGACGTCCGCGTCCCAAGACACCACCAAAGCCCAATACGAGGGTGTCGCCCTATGCCTGGGTGTTGGTGCTGCCGCTGATCTTCTTCGTCCCGGTGATGCTGGTCGTCATCATCGCGATGCTACCGACCTTCACCGCAGCGATCACCGACCGTCGGCCAGAAAAGACTGCGGCACTATGCGTCGGCGGCTGCAATCTGTCGGCGACCATCCCCTATGTCATCCATCTGATACTGACCGAGCACGGGATGGCGATCTTCTGGGGCTTCGTCAACGACTACACGGCCTGGCTGGTGACATACGGTGCTGCGGCCATCGGCTGGGGACTCGTCTGGATTATTCCCAAGGGGATGGTGCGCTTGAGCAATTGGATGGGTGCACGCGACCTGTCCGGACTGCGCAAACGCCAGCAGGAATTGATCGACGAATGGGGTGTCGAGCTGATCGAAGCCGATCAGGACGAACCCGAGGGCGAGCCGGCGTAGTTACCGGTCTCCGCCATACGACTGCGCGTTGCGATCCGCACCCCTGGCGGAGACTAAATTGATCACCGAAGACATCGATTGGACACGCCTTTCCGGCGGGTATCGCGTTCTATACGATCCACGGAATGCGCTTGGTCGCTTGGAGTCCGGTGAAGATATACAAGCTGCCTGGAAAGAACTCTGGAGCGAGCTTTATCATCAAGGCGACGTCGGGGACGCCTCCTATGCCGCAGTCCCACATCTGGTCCGCATCCATGAAAGCAGTGGAACTGCCGATTGGAATACCTATGCCCTGATTGCGGCGATCGAACACGCCCGGCACAACGGACGAAACCCGCAGCTATCAGAAAGCCTGCGGCAAGCTTACGAGGCCGCGTGGCTCCAGTTAGTTGAGATGGGCCTACGCAACCTTAAAACGGCCACTGATGCAAGTCTGGTCGCGAGCATTATCGGCGTGGTGGCGATGGGAAAGAACCTGCCCAGTATCGGATATTTCGCCGTCATGCTCACGGAAGACGAACGCGCCGAGATACTGGAGAACCATCGCTAACTGCCCGGCGTGGTTCGCAATCGTTTCACCGTCTTCTCGACGTTCCGCCATTCCGGTTTATCCGGCGCAAAGCGCGCGCGCAGATACTTCACCAGCCGTGTGATCTGGGCGTCATCGAACGTGGCGCCGAAGCCCGGCATGTAGCCGAGTTTTGCCGAGGCCGG
>CAIZEE010000092.1 GCA_903931835.1 uncultured Elstera sp. | reverse complement strand
TGGATGATGCGGAAATATCCGGTGCCGACTTCAAGCGCATCTTCGGGCGACCGGTCGACCATGTCATCGATCGCTGCTACGACGCCGCTCAGATAGGATTTCAAATCATGGCCGTCCGCCGCCATGCTGGCGAAGACAAAGCCGCGGTAATTCTCGACGCGGGCCACGCTGCGCATGCCGTATTGCGGGTCGGTCGGATCGAATTTTGTGGCGTCGTAACCGTCGCGCACCGGGATGGTATGCAGCGATCCATCGGTCTTGAACGTCCAGCCGTGATAGCAGCAACGGAAGGCCTTTACCGATCCACAGCGATCGCCGACCAGCTGGGCGCCCTTATGCCCGCACCGATTATAAAGCACGCGCACGCTGTTGTCGGTATGGCGCACCATAATGACCGGCTGCAGCCCAATCTGCGTCGTGAAATAGTCACCCGGATTCGGAATCTGGCTGTCATGGCCGACATAGATCCAGGCATGGCCGAACACCTTATCCATCTCAAGCTTGAATAAGGCGGGGTCGGAATAGAGCCGCCGGTGAACGCGATCGGGCTCGACCAGCCGCTCAATATCGTCGCGCGTAAAACCGTCCATTCATCTTCTCCGGGCCGCATTTCGGGGTGAGTTATAGTCGCATCAAAACACGAGCCGCGCACTAGCCCGATAACGCGGCGGCTAGGTCCAACCATCATGAAACCGCAAGATCCACCGGCGCGCCCGAAGAACGGTTCCGCATATTTCTTGTGCCCGCAAAGATGAATGAGCCAAGCTTAGGCCGGTCGATATCAGGAGTGATCAGCGATGAAGGATGAGCGGCGGTGAGGGGGCTCGCAGGCAAGGTGGCGATCGTGACCGGCGGCGCCACGATGATCGGTGCTGCTGTCGTCGATGTCTTCGTCGGCTACGGCGCCTCCGTCGTGATCGCCGATATTCAGGCGGAGGCAGGGGCGGCGGTCGCGGCGCGTCACGGTGAGAAGGCAATTTTCATCGCGACCGATCTGCGCGACACATCCAGCATCAAGGCCTGCGTGGCCGGCACGGTGGAGAAATTCGGCCGCATCGATTTTCTCATTAATGTCGCGGTGAGCTATATCGATGGCGCGCTGGCGGCGACCCAGGCGGATTGGCTGGAGGCGCTGAACATCAATGTCGTCGGCGGCGTGATGCTGCTGCAGGAAGCCTTGCCTTATCTTGCGCGCGAAGGCGGGGCGGTGGTGAATTTCGGCAGCATCAGCGCCAAGGTCGCGCAAGCGGGGCGCTGGCTCTATCCGGTGTCCAAGGCGGCTTTGCTGCAGCTCACCCGAAACCAGGCGCTCGACCTTGCCCCGCAAAAGATCCGGGTCAATTCCGTGTCGCCAGGCTGGACGTGGTCGTCAGTCATTGAAAGCTTGAGCAATGGCGATCGCGCCAAGGCCGACCGTGTCGCGGCGGATTTCCATTTGCCGGGCAGGCTGGGCGAACCGCTGGAAGTGGCCGAGGCTGTCGCCTTCCTGTGCTCCGATCAGGCGAGCTTCATTACGGGCACCGATCTTGCGGTCGATGGTGGCTACGCGGCGATGGGGCCGGAGCAGATGCATCCGGCGATTCCTAAGCTTATGGACGCCAATTGAGGCGATGCTTGCTGGCACGCGGCCTGCACAAATCCGATAGATGCGATAATAGGCTATATCCTGCGGTCGCGGGACATCATCGCGGCACTGCGTTGTCGCCAGATCAAAGAACCAAGAGGTATCGTCATGGAAGCATGGGGTGAGGTGTTTGCGGCATCCGTTGAGAGGCGTATTGCGCGGATGAAGCGGGCGGGGAATTGATGATGGCCGGACAGATGATCTCAATCAGCGCGGTCGATGGCGGCAGTTTTGCCGCCTATTTGGCGTTGCCGGAAAGCGGTAGCGGCCCCGGGATCGTCGTGTTGCAGGAAATTTTCGGCATTAACGCCAACATCCGCGCGATCGCCGATTACTATGCCGAGGAAGGCTATGTTGTGCTGGCGCCCGATCTGTTCTGGCGCATGGAGCCCGGAGTCGATCTCAGCTATAGCGACGAGGATCGCCCGAAGGCATTCGGCTTCTATCAGCGCTTCGACATTCCGGCCGCTATCACCGATATCTCCGCGACCGTGAAGGCCCTTAAGGCGCTTCCTGCCTGTACGGGCAAAGTCGGCGCGCTCGGTTACTGCCTGGGGGGTGCGCTTGCGGTTGCGGCAGCGGCCAATTGCGGAGTCGATTGCGCGGTCGCTTATTACGGTGTCGGCCTTGAAGAGCAGCCCGATATGCTGCGGGGGCTCAAAGTTCCGGTCGTCATGCATTTCGGCTCTAAGGATAGCCATGCGGGGCCGGAGGCTGTGGCGCAAATCCAGGCTGCGATCGCCAGCAACCCCGACGTCACCGTTCACGTCTATCCCGGCGTCGATCACGGTTTTGCCGCCAAGGAACGCACTGAATACAACAAGCCGGCGGCGATGATGGCGCATTCGCGCTCGATCGCTCTGTTCCGCAAGGTTTTAGGCCCGCATTACGATCTGAGCGCCCTTTGGGACAAGCATTGCGAGTATGAGTTCGGCCTGCGAGATGTGCCCAAGACGATGGCGACCATGGTGGCCGAGCCTTACGTCAATCATGTGCCGACCCTGACCGGCGGCGTCGGCTACAAGGAGCTGTCGCGCTTCTACAAGCATCATTTCGTCGACGCCAATCCGGCCGATACCAAGCTCGTGCCGATTTCGCGCACCGTGGGGGCCGATCGCCTGGTCGACGAAATGCTGTTCTGCTTTACCCACGACAAGGAAATCGACTGGATGTTGCCGGGCGTGAAGCCGACCGGGAAATATGTCGAGGTGGCCTTGCTCGCCGTTATCTGCTTCCGCGGCGACAAGCTTTATAACGAGCATATCTACTGGGATCAGGCCTCGGTTCTGGTCCAGATCGGGCTGCTCGATCCGAAGCTTTACCCGGTCGCGGGCATCGAAGCGTCGAAGAAGCTGGTCGACGAGACTTTGCCATCCAACGAGTTGATGGCGCGCTGGTCCGAAAGCGAGCCCGCCGTCCTTCAGGCAAAGGGCGCCTGACCTATGACCTGCTGTCCGCCCAGCTGATGGAGATGTCGACCGCCTCACCGTTGGAGAAGTTTACGGTGTTTCAGACGGCCGACCTTGAAGAGGCGCGCAGCGAAGTCGCCCGCATATTCTGCCCGCATGAACTGGTGATGCGGGATAATGGACGCAGCCTGGATGCCAGGCACAATCATGCCGAACTTGACGGGTTTTCGCTCGATTTCGTCCAGTATGGCTCCGAAGTGCTCATCGATCCTGGCTATCTCGGCGGCTTCTATCTGCTGCAATTGCCCTATAGCGGCAGTGCGACAATCAAATGCGGCAGTGAGACGGTGGTGTCGTCCGGCAATATCGGTTCGCTGCTGTCGCCGACGATCGGCACTAGCATGGTCTGGGATGCCGAATGCAAGCAGCTGATGGTCAAATTACCTCGCGCCACGGTCGAGCGTACCTTCGAGGGCATGGTCGGCACGGACGCCGCCCGGCCCATTGAGTTTGCCTGCGCCTTTCCGATCGGCAGTGCCGCCGGCACCAGATTCAGGGCGCTGATCGAATTCATTCGCGCTGATCTCGATAGCGAAGGCAGCCTGCTCGCCAATCGTTTGGTCGCCGTGCAGATGCGTGAAGCCTTGGTTATCAGCCTGCTGAAAATGCAGCCGCATTCGCATAGTCGATTGTTGATGGGGCCGACCTCGCCGGCGGCACCCCGCTATGTGAAGCGCGCGGAGGATTTTATGGCGGCCCGGATCGATCAGCCGATCACCATCGCCGATCTGGTCGATGTGACCGGCGTCAGCGCCCGCACGCTGCACCAAGGATTTCGGCGGTTTCGGGATAGCACGCCGATGGCGGCCTTGCGGCGCATGCGTCTTGAGCGGGCAAGGGCGGATCTATTGGCGCGTGAGCCAGGATCCACGGTGACGTCCATCGCCCTGAAATGGGGCTTCTGCCATCTCGGCCGGTTTTCAACCGATTACCTCAAGCGGTTTCGCGAGCATCCATCCCAGACGTTGCGCGCCGAGCCGCCCAATTCACAGGGCTATGAAGGGAATATTGATAATTAGGCATGCGGCGCTCAATATATGTGCAGAGAGGCGCAATCATGCTTATCCGCTAATCAATATTCGTGATTAAAACCAATGCTCTGGAAGAGTAACGGCCCTGTAAAAAACGCAATCACCGTCACAAAATGGATAGCGCCTTTCACAAAACGGATATATGATAAATCATGTAATGTGAGTGCGTGAACCGGGTCAGGTGCTGGATCGCGGGGGCGGTCCGGCGGGTGGATGAGAGGATGCGTTAGTCGATTTCGATGGCGCGACGGATTTTGAGAAGGGGGCTCAGGATGAAGAAGATTTGTTTGCCAGCGTTTTTGGCAGCCTGTGTTGCGACGCAGGCAAATGCGCAGACAGCGCCGACGGATACCGGCGCGTTGGAAGAAATCACGGTCACTGCGCGTAAGCGGGCGGAAAACCTGCAGGACACGCCGATCTCGATCACCTCTTTTTCCGCGAACGATCTTGAGGCGCGCGGCTATCTGAATATTGGCGGCCTACAGGATGCGGCGCCCAATCTCAGCATCACGACAAGCTCGCCGATTTCCGGCAGCTCCAACTCGGCCTCCGTCTTCATCCGCGGCATCGGTCAGATCGACTTCACGCCGAACACCAACCCGGGCGTCGGCATCTATCTCGATGGCGTCTACATCGCCCGTTCGGTCGGCAGCGTGCTTGATCTCGTCGACATCGACTCGGTCGAAGTGTTGAAGGGGCCGCAGGGCACCCTGTTCGGCCGTAATACGATCGGTGGCGCCATCGATATCAAGACGACAAGGCCGTCAACGACCTTCGGCGAAAGCGCGTCGGTTAGTTATGGCAGCTATAATGAGATCGATGCCAAGGCCACGATCGATGCGCCGATCAGCGACAAGATCCTGACGAAGTTTACCTTCGGCACGGAAAACTATGACGGCTATGTGCAGCGTCTCAACGTTGATGGCAGCAATGCCGGGCATGAGGGCGATAAGCATAACATTTCCGGCCGTGGCGTTATTGAGCTGCGGCCCATGGACGATTTGACGGTGACCTTCTCGATCGACGGTTCGCGCGATCGTGATGAGAATGCCGGCGAAGTGCTGATCAACACTAATCCGAACTCGGCGTTTGCCGGTTTCTATAATGGTGTCCTGGCCCCGGCGGGCGCCAAAAATCAGTACAACAATCAATGGGTCGCGGGGCCTTACACCACCTATGCCAATGGTCCGAACAGGTCCGATGCCGGCGTGATCGGTGTCGGTCTGACGATTTCTTACGATCTGGGCCCGGTTAACCTGAAATCCATCAC
>CAIZEE010000091.1 GCA_903931835.1 uncultured Elstera sp. | reverse complement strand
TGTGCTGGACCTCGCGCAGCATTTTCCAAGCAACCCACAGCAACAAAATGCCGCCGGCCAGCGTCAATCCGATCACAGCAAGCAGCTTGACTGCGACCAGCGCAAAACCAATACGCAATGTCGTGGCGGCGATCAGGCCGATTATGACGGCGCGGCGACGCAGTTCCGGCGACAGACCAGCGGCGGCGACGCCAATGATCATGGCATTGTCACCCGCTAGAACCAGATCGGCGACCAACACCGAAACCAACGCACCAAAGGCGGCACTATCAAAGAAACCGCTGAAGCTTGCTAACACACCCGCACCGTTTCGTTTTATCGTGAAACACTCTACTACATGGTATCTGACGGGCAACGAAACAGCCGTCGCCCAACCGATCTTTAAGCAAGGCACAACCGCGCCACCGGAGGGCAGGCCATTCAAACTGAGGCGAGCGACGCGCTTGTGATCGAATTTCGCGCCGAAGCGCGGGGTCTCAGTGTCATTCTCAAGGGTCGTCTCGACAGCGATTCGGTCGGTTCGGCGTGGAGCCTGGCGATCGACACGGTCGCTGAACGGCGCCCCGCGACGCTGATCGTCGAGGCCGAACATCTTGATTATTGCGATGGAGCGGGTGCCGCCCTGCTGCTGCATCTGAAAGCGCAGCAGAGTGAGCGGAACGCCCAATTCAGCATCGTTGGCGCCAATCAGCATATCACCAGCCTGATAGCGCTCTATGACAACGACCAGGTGTCGGCGTCGGGCGTGCCCCCCTCCCGGTTCGGCCTGGTTGAATGGACCGGCAAAACGGTGCTGGCTGGTCTCGATGAGATCGTTAAACTACGGCACTTCTACGAGCTATGCCTGAAAGCGACGATTGCACTCGCCTCGCCATCCAGGCGGATGCGCTGGCGCGATGTCGTCAATATCGCCGCCAGCGTCGGCGTCGATGCGGTGCCGCTGATCACCATGCTGGGGTTTCTCATCGGCCTGATCATGGGATTTCAATCGGCCCTGCCGATGCGCAAATTCGGCGCGGATCTGTTCGTCGCCAATATCCTTGGCCTGTCGATCACACGTGAATTGGGGCCTCTGATGACTGCGGTCATCCTGGCCGGGCGCTCCGGCTCCGCCTTCGCCGCTGAACTTGGAACGATGAAGATCAATGAGGAAATCGACGCGCTGACGACGATGGCGATCGACCCGGTCCAGTTTCTTGTCGTCCCGAGGATGCTGGCGGCGACGCTGATGATGCCGCTGCTTGCCGCCTATATGATCTTGGCGAGCCTGATCGGCGGCGGTTTCGTCATGGCGGGGATTGGTATTCCGCCGATCGGCTATGTTCACCAATTGATGGTGGCGGTCCATCTCAAAGACTTTATCGGCGGCCTGTTCAAGGCGCTGGTATTCGGCATGCTGATCTCGTCGATTGGCTGCGCACGGGGTCTTAATACCGGCACCGGGGCCAGCGGCGTCGGGACCGCGACGACCAGCGCCGTCGTCTCCGGAATCGTGCTGATCATTATCGCCGATGGGATATTTTCCATCGCTTTCTTCTATTTCGGCCTGTAGCGGTGACCAGCAAATCGACGATCATCGAGGTGCGCGATCTGACCGTGGGTTATGGTGACCGCACGATCCTGCACGACGTCTCGTTCGCGGTTCAGCGCGGCGAAATCCTGTTCATCCTGGGCGGCTCCGGCTCGGGCAAGAGCACGCTGCTGAAACACATGATCGGCTTGTATGAGCCGACAACGGGTCAGGTCTCGATCGACGGTCTCGATTTGGTTGGCGCAGGCCCGGAGCAGCGCCGGCAAATCCTGCGCAAAATCGGCGTTGCTTATCAAAGCGGCGCGCTGTTTGGATCGATGACGCTCGGCGATAACATAAAGTTGCCGCTGGAGGCGTTCACCCATCTGCCCCCCTCCGCCATGACCGAGATCGCGCAGCGCAAGCTCGGACTGGTCGGCCTGCACGACGCCCTCGATCTGATGCCGAACGAACTCAGCGGCGGCATGGTGAAGCGGGCCGCGATCGCGCGCGCCATGGCGCTCGACCCGGCGATTCTGTTTCTCGACGAGCCATCGGCCGGCCTCGACCCGGTGACCTCAGCGGAGCTTGATGACCTTATCTGCGGGTTATCGCGCGACCTCAACATCACCTTCGTGGTGGTTAGCCACGAGCTGGCATCCATCTTCGCCATCTCCGATCGTGTCATTATGGTCGACAAGGTGACGCAAGGTATCATTGCGGATGGCGTCGCGAGCGATCTGCGCGACCATAGCGAGCTGCCGGCAGTGCGGCATTTCTTCAACCGCCAGCCGGCGACTTAGGACCGGGAGCCAGGAATGCAGCGGCCATGAGCAACAATCTGAAAGTCGGCGCGTTCGTCCTGACCGGCCTTGCGATCGTCGTCGCCGGGCTGATGGTGCTCGGAGCCAGCATCTTCCTCAGCAAAACCATACCGGCTGAGACCTATGTCGACGAATCGGTCCAAGGCCTCGATATCGGCAGCCTGGTGAAGCAGCGCGGCGTCACGATCGGCAAGGTCAGCCGGATCGACTTCGTCCGGAATGTCTATACGCTATCACCCAGCGATCCTAATTTTGAGCGCGATAGGCGGCTGGTGCTGGTGCAGTTGGAACTTCAGCCAAAGGCCTTGAACGGCATCGATGGCGATCATCTGGCCACGTTGCTGCAGCCGCTGATCGGCGCAGGGCTGCGCATCCGGATGGCCTCACAGGGATTGACCGGGACGGCCTATCTGGAAATCGACTATGTGGCGAATGCAGGGCCGCCGATGGCGGTTTCGTGGACGCCGCATTCCTATTACATCCCCTCCGCGTCCAGCACGATTTCGCTGCTGACCAAATCGGCCGAACAGATATTGAACAACCTTCAGCATGCCGATATTGCCGGATTGATCGCCTCGGCAACTTCACTCGTCGATGATTTGCATACCGCGACGGCCTCGCTCCGCCTGCTGCTCAACCCGACCGATGTCGCCGATATGCGCAATGAGCTTAAGGCCACGCTGAAAGGCGCGCACGAACTGGTTACCAGCACGTCGGGCAATCTCAATGCGACACTCGTCGATCTGCGCCGCAGTTCGGCAGCTTTGGCCGAAATCGCTGATAATCTGAACCGCTCGCTCAGTACCGGCGATCTCAACCATACGCTCGCCAATGCCAATGAGATTACGGCCAATCTGAAAACGCTGACCCAGCGCTTGCCGGAAACGCTCAATCTGGTCGACGGCACGGTCCGGCGCCTCGATACGATCACCCTGTCGGGCCAGGACGATCTGACGGCGACGCTCGCCAACCTCGACGCCGCCACCCAGAACCTGCGCGAATTGACGGAGAATGCGAAACGCTATCCGAGCCAGATCCTGTTCGGCGAACCACCGCCGCCCCGCGCGGGAGACCATCCATGACCGCATTTGGCCGACGCAATGTGTTGACGCTGCTTGCCGCCGCAGGCGTTGCCGCCTGTACCGATCAGCTGAAGCAACCGTTTCCCGAGAAACATTACTTCCTGATCGATTGCCAACGCTCAGGCTCGCTGCCGCCGCCCAGCAACGGCCTGGTTCTATCGATGAGGCCGTTTCAGGTGAGCCCGAGCTACCGCGACCGCGGGTTGGTCCTGAAGACCGACAAGCAGAACTGGCGGACCGATTTTTACAACGCCTTCTTCGTGTCGCCGGGCGCCATGATCGAGAGCGTGACCGAACAGTGGCTGAGCCATGCCGGGTTGTTCAGCGCAGTGACGCCAGGGGCTAGCCGCCTCACCCCGACCCACGCATTGGAAGGCGTGTTATCAGCACTCTATGGCGATATCTCGGGCAGCGAAGCCAAGGCGGTTGTCGAGCTGGAATTGCTGCTGCTCGACATCCGCAGCAGCGGCAGCGTGATTGCGGCCCGGGGCGAGTACACTCAAGCCCAGCCGGTCGCCAGCAGCGATCCCGATGCCCTGGTGGCGGGCTGGAACGCGGGGCTGGCGTCGATACTGACAACATTCGAGACGGTCGCCAGGACTGGCCTGTCATCAACAGCACGATCCTGACCTCGGCACCGATCGCGACACAGGTCAGCAATAGATAAGAACAACTCCACCGGAGAAACCCATGCGTCGCATAATACCCCTGCTCACCCTGATCACCATTCTGACGCTGTCGCCAGTCCTATCCATGAGCGCTGCCCAGCAGCCACTGAAGGTGGCATTTTTTGGCTTCGAGCTGATCAACACCTCGCTCGAACCAACCACGCCAGCGGAGGAAGCCCGCATCAAACAGTTGAACGACATCTATCGCGATATGCTGGAAAAATCAGGGCATTATCAATTCGTGCCGATCTCGCCCGCGATCCAGAAACAGATCGACGAGAGCACCAAGATCTCGACCTGTAACGGCTGCCAGCTAATCTGGGCCCGCGAGGCCGGTGCTGATCTCGCCGCCTATGGCGAGGTGCAGAAGGTCAGCAACCTCATTCTCAACCTGAACGTCTATATGCAGGAAAGCAAAGACGGACATCAGTATTTCGGCCGCAGCGTCGATATCCGCGGCAACACGGATGAGACCTGGCAGCACGGCATCCGCTATCTGGTGAAGAACTACCTGCTGGCGGCGGCCGATCAGGCGGAGAAGCACTGAGCGATCAGACAACCGTCCCGAATAACGCCCCGATCCCGGCGGTCACGACCATCGCGACAATGCCCCAAAAGGTAACCCGCAAAGCGCCGCGAAGTAACGGCGCGCCGCCGGCCTGCGCTGCCAATGCGCCCAGGATTGCCAGGAACAGGGCTGAGACGACCGCGACGGCAACGATTAAGGTCGAACTCGGTGCCAGGACTGTAACCAGCAGCGGCACGCAGGCACCGCACGCGAAGCTGGCGGCAGACGCCACTGCTGCTTGAATCGGCCGCGCCTTCAGCTCATCGGAAATGCCGA
>CAIZEE010000090.1 GCA_903931835.1 uncultured Elstera sp. | reverse complement strand
TAGCCCAGCACGGATGTGAGCTATCGAGATACGACCGGCAAAGACGGTGTATTGAGGGCCGGTGGGCTAGAATGGATGAATGCCGGTGGCGGCGCCTGGCATCAAGGAACGCTGCTGGGACAGGGCCGGGCGGTTGGCTTTCAGCTCTGGGTGCCAATGCCGCCTGATGTCGAGGACGGCCCGTCATTCGGACAGTACATACCGCCCGAGGATGTGCCATCCGTTGTGATCCCGGGCGGAGACGTGAAGGTCTTGCTCGGCCAGCTTCCCACTATTGGTCAAACGCGTGAGAGCTCGATTGTCTCCTACCAGGACATAAACTATTTGGTTGTGTCGCTGGAAAAGGGAGCGACTTGGCGCTATGAGCCGCCGGCGTCGCATGACATTGCCTGGGTGTTCGGATTTGCCGGTAACCCGACGATACAGGGTGCTCTTTGCGCAGGGGACCTCGTCGTTCTTGACGGAGCTGGGGCGATGATCGCGGCTGCTCCAGCCGGTGCCGCACAAATGTTGATCGGGACAGCGAGCCGCCATAGACACGCGCTTGTTCTAGGTCCGAGTTCCATTCATACGAACGAAGCGTCCCTTGTCGCAGCGCTAAATCGGATTCGGCTGATCGGTGAACAGATTGGGAAAACCTAATCAAAGATCGCATCGGATTTGAGGCTGGACACCCTGCCGATCCGGCGATTTGCCTACCAGGTTGCCGCGCGCAAGGGGACGGATGTCGATCAGCCGCGCAATCTGGCGAAAAGCGTGACGGTGGAGTAGGGTCCCGGAAGCGGGGCCTGATGAAATTACAGCAGCTTGAGACGTTTTTCTGGACCGTGCGGCTCGGCAGTTTTGCCGCCGCGGCCGACCGGCTGAACGCCACGCACTCCGCCGTTTCGATGCGGCTGCGCGAACTCGAACGGCATTTCGGCACGGAATTATTCGACCGCAGCCATCGCACCGCGCGGCTCACGCCCAAAGGCCGCGAACTGATGGAATATGCCAGCCGCATTCTGGATCTTTCGACCGAGGTCGAGCACCGGATGAAGGCGCCCGACACCATTTCCGGCGTCGTCCGGTTTGGCGTGGCCGAGGTGGTGACAACCAGCTGGCTACCCGCGTTGATCACGCTGATCGCGACCCGCTACCCCAATGTTCAGCTTGAGATCGAGGAGGCGTTGACCAGTGACTTGATGCGGAGCCTCGATGATGGGGCGCTCGAGCTGATTTTGGCACCCGGCCATACCAATATGGCGAATGCGGCCACCTTGTCGCTTGGCACGGTCGAGTTCGTCTGGATGGCAAGCCCGGCACTGAAGCTGGAGAAACGCCCGTATCGGGCGGCGGAATTGGCGCAGTGGCCGATCATCGGGCTGAAGCAGAATTCCTTCCATTACGCCACGATCGAAAACATGTTTCAGCGCGAGCATGCACGCTACCGCTATCTCGCCCGCTGCAAAAGTCTGACGGTCGTGGCCTCAATGGCGATGGCCGGAATGGGAATTTCCTATCTGCCCCGGCGGAGTTACGAGGCGGAAATCGCGCGAGGACGGCTGCAGCTCATCGAGGTTGATCCGCCGCTCGAACCCGTCGAGTTTATCGCGGCCTTTTCACTCGGCCATTCCTACTCGCTGGCACGCGCAGTCGCCGAGCTCGCGCAGAATGTCAGCACTTTCGATAAGCGCGCAACAGTTCAAAATAGTTGATGCGAATCGATCGGAAAATATCGTTTTTATAATCGACCGTGGGATTTTAGCATCGTACTTAACTAAGGCGCTGGTCCGTCGGTTGGGAGTGATTACATCCAGACGGAACCGGGAGCCCTAAAGGGAAGGACGCATGAACGCACCGTCGGCGATAGCGAAGCTCAACGTTCTGGTGCGATCGGTGACCTATCTTGCGAAGGATATCTTCAGCTTTGAATTCGTCGATCCGACTGGTCAGGCGCTGCCTGGCTTTACCGCCGGCTCCCATATCGACGTTCACCTGCCGGGTGGCCTGATCCGGCAGTATTCGCTGTGCAACGATCAGGATGAGACGCATCGCTACGTCGTGGCGGTGCTGCGCGAACCGAACGGGCGCGGTGGTTCGATGGCGATGATCGAGGCTGTGCGTCCGGGCACGACGGTAACGATCTCGACGCCCAGGAGCAACTTCAAGCTAGCGCCTGGCGCCAAGCGCCATGTGTTCCTGGCTGGCGGCATCGGTATCACGCCGATCATGTCGATGATCGCGGCGGTGCAAGCGCAGAAACAGGATTTCCATCTGTACTATTGCTCGCGTTCAGCCGAACGGACGGCTTTCCTGGACGTGCTGAATCCCCTGATCGCGAAGGGATTGGCGACCGTTCACCATGATGGCGGCGATCCGGCCAAAAGCCTCGATCTGAAATCCGTCTTGCGCGAACAGCAACCGGGTTCGCATCTCTATTACTGCGGCCCAAACGGCATGCTGAACGCAGCTGAAGCAGCAAGCGAGCATTGGGCCGAGGGAACGCGGCATTGCGAGCGCTTCTCAGCCGGTTCAGCGGCTGCGCTTGTGCCGAACGAGAGCGACAGGCCGTTCGAAATTACCCTCGCGAAGACCGGCAAGAATTTCACGGTGCCGGCCGACCGATCGATCGTCCAGGTGCTGAAGGCAAACGGCATCATCGTCGATACCTCTTGCGAGGAGGGTTATTGCGGCACTTGCATGACCCGTTATCTCGACGGCGAGCCGTTGCACCGTGATTCGGTGCTGGATGAGGAAGACCGTGAAGAATTCATGATGGTGTGCTGCAGCCGGGCGAAATCCGCCCGAATTACCCTCGACCTTTGACCGACACGCGAAACAGACAGAAAGGCCCGATCAGATGAGCAATTTCGAATATGTCAGGAACTGCTGGTACCCGATGGGGTTCTCACATGAATTTCCGGAGAGCGGCCTGCAGGGCCATAAGATCGCTGATCGGCCGATCGTGATGTGGCGTTCCGACAAGGGTGAGGTTGTCGCCTTTGACGACCGCTGCTGCCATAAGCGTTTTCCGCTCTCTGAAAGCAAGTTGCTCGATGGCGGACGCCTCGAATGCGCCTATCACGGTCTGTGCTACGACACGACCGGCCAGTGCATCGCCATTCCGTCGCAAGAGGGCAAGCCGATCCCGCCGCAGGCGCGGCTGCGCGTCGTGCCGGTCTGCGAACAGGATGGCGTGGTCTGGGTCTGGCCGGGCGATCCGGCTGCGGCCGAGGGGATTTTGCCGCCGCGCACGCCGGAACTGACCGATCCGGGCAATCTTACGATCGGCGTGCCGGAGAAGCT